>CABQAC010000176.1 GCA_902462035.1 uncultured Eubacteriales bacterium | reverse complement strand
GGCCCGCCGGTCCTTTTTTGCATTTTTTGGGGGGGCGGATCGAGCTTGTGCGCCCGCCGCCGGGCAGATACGCGCTTGGGGGAAAGACCGCTTATACGCACAATAAGCCGCGGGATTCCAACCATTTGCGCGCGATGATGCCGTGGCCCGCGTCGGTGGGGTGAACCCCGTCCGCCGCCCAGTAAGCGGGCGCCTCGCGGGTACACATACGGGCAAGCAGCCCGTCCAGCGCGATCAAATCGGTGCCGTATTCCACGGCCAGCTTTTTGACGATGTTCTTTTTGGGGTCCAAGTCCACCCGCCATTTTTCCCGCTCGTCTACCACCGGAAGCAGGAATGGGACCATCAGCAAAATTTTGGTGTCCGGCAGGGCTTGGCGCACACTGGTCAGCAGATACCGGTAATTTTTTTCGAATTCCTCCGCCGTGGTGACCAGGTTCCGGTCATACCGGCGCCAGGTGTCGTTTATCCCGATCAAAATCGAAAGCACATCCGGCTTGATATCCAGGCAGTCTTCTTTCCAGCGGGCGGCCAGGTCCACGGTGCGGTTGCCGCTGATGCCGCGGTTGACCACCTCGAACATGCCGGGGAAAAACAGGTCCAAATACCCTTTGACCTTGCCCGGGTACCCCGGCCCGCAATCAGCCGGGTCGTTGCGGTTTCTGCCGCAATCGGTAATGCTGTCGCCCTGGAATAAAATTTTTGTCATATTTGTGTCCGTCCTTTCGCAGATGATATGCTTCTGGCCTTTTCAGGCCTTACCGCTCGTTTAACAGCTCCTGCCTGCACCGCAGCAGCATTTCGCCGCTTTCCGGCGGCAGGGTGGGGTATTGGGGGTTGATGTCCCGCAGGACACGGATGAGAACTTCCGACACAACCAGCCGCGCATACCACTTTTTGTTAGAGGGGACCACATACCACGGCGCGTGTTTGGTTGCGGTGGCGTTAATCGCGTCTTCATACGCCCGCTGGTATTCGTCCCAGTACTGGCGTTCGTTTACGTCGGCTTGGGAAAATTTCCAGTTTTTCGACTTATCGTCAATGCGTTTCAGGAACCGCTCTTTCTGTTCTTCCTTGGAGATATCCAAATAAAACTTGACGGTCCGGATCCCGTTTTCCCACAGGTATTCCTCAAAGTTGACGATTTGGCGGTACCGCTGTTCGATAACCCCGTCGCCCTTGCAGCGGTCGGGAAGGTTGTACCGCTCGTACAGCTTGTGGACCCGGCCAATCAGCACATCCTCGTAATAGGAACGGTTAAAAATGCACAGCTTGCCCCGGGCGGGCAGCTTGGGCACGCACCGCCACAGGTAGTCGTGGGCCAATTCCTCTGCGCACGGCTGCTTAAAGCTGAATACATCGATACCCTGGGGGTTTACGCCGGACATCACATGCTTTACGGCCCCGTCCTTGCCCGCCGCGTCCATGGCCTGGAAGATGATCAAAACCCCTTCCTTTCCTTCGGCGTACAGCCGGTCCTGCAATTCGCGGAGCTTTTGCAGGTTCTGCTTCAGCTTGTTGGCGGCTTCCACCTTGCAGGTGTAGTCTCCGGTGTCCGACGGGTCAAACCGAATCCGGTCATAATCCTTGGTGCCGTCAAATTGATACCGCTTTATTTCCATACGCGTGACCATCCTTTCGCAACATGGCGCATTTGCGCGCTTGCTGGAAATAGTATACCCCGCCCCAGCGGCAAAAAACGGTCAGAGCAAGATCGTGTCTATTGTACGCTTTTTCCGTCCATTTTTCAACCGTGGCCCCGCTTGTAAAAAATGCGCCTGCAACGTATAATAAATGGGGTCTAGGCCGGCTGCGGTCTACTGCTTTGCGGCCTTTCAAAATAAATAAAAGAGGCGATTTTTATGCAATGGAAACTGACCCCCGTTACGGCGCCGGAACAAATAAAGACCGTGGCGCTGCTGGCCGGCGAAATTTGGCGCCAGCATTACGGCCCGATACTTCCCTGCGGCCAGGTGGATTATATGGTGGCACGCTTTCAAAGCGAAGACGCCGTCCGGGAACAGCTGGCGGGCGGCACAGTGTATCTGCTGGCGGAATGGGAGGGAAAGCCGGTTGGGTATTGTGCCTACCATCCGGAGGAGGACCGCATGTTCCTCAGTAAAATATACCTGCTCCAAAGCGCCCGCGGAAACGGGCTGGCCCGCCGGATGCTGGGGGCGGTGGAGCAATCTGCCCGGGAGCATGGGCTTACGATTGTTTACCTGACCGTAAACAAGGGCAACGCGGGATCGATCGCCGCCTACGAAAAAATGGGTTTTCGAACCGTGCGTTCGGCAGCGACCCCCATCGGCGGCGGGTATGTGATGGACGATTATATCATGGAAAAGGCGTTGTAAAGAAGAACAGGCGCTTGTGACGGGCGGGGTTGCCTGCGGGGCCGCGCCCGGCTGCAGCTTTCTTCACAAAAAGCGCACGGAACGGCCGAAACTACTAGAGCCGCTGTCAAAGGCCATAGGCTGTCGTTCAGCACAAAAATGAAAAACGCGCTGTGCAAAGAAAAAACTTTGCACAGTGCGTTTTTTTGTTTTCGTTTTAGCCGGCTGGTCCTTAAAATTTATAACGCCCGCAGCCGGTCAATCCTATTTTGGCTGGATCCGTTACGCCTGAATGCCCGCAAGAATATTCCGCAGCGCACCGGCGGCCAGGGCAAAGCAGCGCTCGCCTTCGCTTTGGGCGGCCTTTTCCTGCTCGCCTTGTTCCATCTCCTCCAGCTTTGCAAAGCCCACAAAATCGGTCAGATGGGGTTCGAGCGATAAAAAGCCTTGGAACCCGGATTTGGCCAGATCGGTCAAAATAGCGGGCACGTTGCCGTCCCCCATCCCGGCGGGGGTCACTTTTCCGTCGGCCATTTTTGCGTCCTTGATGTGCATGTAAGCAATGTAAGGCTTCAGCATTTCGTAAGCGTGGGGGAACGGCTCCGCCCCGGACTGGATAAAGTTCGCCGGGTCAAAGACCGCGCGCAGCCCTTGGCCGGAAAAAGCCTCCATCAGTTCCAGGCACCGTTCCGGCGTGTCGCCGTAGATGTGCTTCTCGTTTTCGTGGAGCAGCGTCACTCCCGCCTCTTTGGCAAGGGACAGCATCTGCTTTATACGGCTGAAAACCTCATCGTGATAGCGGTCCCATTCGCCGTCCTCTACGTAAAAACTGAACATCCGGATATAACGCGTTTCCATCAGCTTGGCAAGATCTAGCACATGGCGGAATTTCGCCAGGTGGGGCGCGAAATCCTCGGTGATTTTTATTTTGCCGATGGGGGAGCCGATGGAGGACAGACGGAACCCGTTTTCGTCCAGCGCCTTTTTCACCGCGGCGGCCTCCTCCAGGGTGTGGTCGCACAAGTTTTTGCCGTTGACGCCCCGCATTTCAATATGGGAAATCCCCAGCCTTTTCAGCGCCGCCATCTGGACCGGCAGATCCGGATGGATTTCGTCGGCAAAACCGCTAAGGGTAAATTGATACATGAGTTTTCCAACCTCCCGCATGTTTTTTTCCATTATAACATGGGGCTTAAAAAAAGCTAGCAGTTTTGCGTATATTTCCGCAAGGCCGCTTAAGAAAGCGCCCGTCCGCCCCGGCGGGTGGCAAAGAAAACGCCGAAAAAGCCGGCCGCCAGTGTCAGGGGGCAAATCAGCAGCTCCCATCCCGCGGGAACGCCGGGAAACACATCCTTCAGCGAGCCGATGACAAAGCCTAAAATCACCAGGTAAGTGCCCTGGGGATGGCGGGCCATACACCGCTCCAGCAGGCGGGTGGTCAGCAGCACCCCGGCCAATACCCCCATTCCCAAGGGAAGCAAAAAGCCGAAGTTTAATGATTCCACCGCAGCCAACGCCGGCCTGTACAGCCCCAAAATCAGCAGCAGGTAGGAAAAACTGATGCCCGGCAGCACCAGCGCCACCGCCAGCACAATGCCCGCTGCCAGCAGCAACAGGATATTTACCACGGCAAGCGTCCCGTCCATTTGGAACAAGTCCTGGGGCAGGTAACCAATGGTAACGACCAGCGCCGCTCCCAGCAGGGGATACAGCACGCAGGAAAGGGAAAAGCGCTGGATGCCGCCTTCCCGCCACAGAATGGGAATACCGCCCAGTACCGCGCCCATGAACAGATAGGTCATGGGAAATTCCCATTGTTCCGTCAAAAACAAGAGCGGCTTGGCGAACAGCAGGATGCCCACGCCGCCGCCCAGCGCCACAGTGGCAAGGTAGATCAGGTTTTTTTTGGGCGCTTTGCGGAAGGAACTGACGGCGGAAACCATGGAATCGTAAATACCGAGCAAAATGGCGGTGGTGCCGCCGCTAAGCCCCGGCAAAAGCATGGCGGCGCCGATGACGATTCCTTTCAGCCATAACAAAACGGATGGTTTGCGCATGGACGTTGTTTCCTTTCTGAACCTGGAATAGATTTATTCTTCATCCGGCATGCGGTAGCCCACCCCAACTTCGGTCAGAATGTAACGGGGCTCCGCCGGGTTTTCTTCCAATTTGCGCCGGATATTCGCCATATTGACACGCAAAATCTGGTTGTCCTTGGGCGCGTGGGGGCCCCATATCTGCTTGATGATGGAATCGTATGTCATTACCTTGCCCGCGTAGCGGGAAATCAGGGTGACGATTTTGTATTCCACCTGGGTCAGGTGAACATCCTGCCCATGGACCGAAACAAGACGCCTGTCGTAATCGATC
>CABQAC010000175.1 GCA_902462035.1 uncultured Eubacteriales bacterium | reverse complement strand
AATGTCCGTTTCCGAGGCGGCAAAAAAGGCTGCTGCGGTGGGCGGATTCCGCAAAGGAGATATTTACAAATTGTTGATTGAAGATGATTGTTAACAAAATGTAGTATAGGAGGGAAGGGCTATGCTGGATTTTTTAAAAAGCGACACGGGGCTTATTCTGCTGATCGGAATTTTGGCCGTGGCGGTTGCGGTGGTCCTCATTCATTCCATTCGCACCCGCCGGGCGGTCAAGCGGATGCTCGATTATCAGTTTGCCGAAATGTCGGTGGCCGCCATGCTGGCCGAGGCCGACCGAAACCGGGACGCCTACAGCGCGCTTCCCCCGGCCGCGCTGGAAAACGCGGCGGACGCAGAACTGCTGGAGCGGGTGAACTACCATATGCTGGCCAAAGGCGGAGGGGACCCCGTGGGCTGGATGCTGGACCGGCCGGCCGAGGAGCGCGCCGTTTACCTGGCGTTGTGGATCCGGCAGCAAATGCGCATGGGGAACTTCCCGCAGTTGTTCCTGGGCGACCGCAGCAAGGAGCTGATCCAAGCCGCCGCGGCGGCTTACCGGGCGATCGGCGCGCCCTCTTGTGCCAAGGTGTTGGAAAAAACCAAAGAATCGGTAGACGCCAGAATCGAGAAAAAGGGAACTCAGATGGCGATCCGCCGGTCGGTGCTAGAATCGGCAGCAGAAGGCTTCCGCTGGTACGATAAACGGGAAAACGTGCGCGAAAAGCTGGCCGCGTTCCTGCGGGATAACCGCGCGGCGGTTTGTGACGCGCCGGAAGATCAAATCACAAAATAACAGCACGTTCCAGCCTTTATACCCGATGTGAGCTTGTCCCCTGCCGTATTATGAACTTCAGGCGCAGCATTACGGGCGCCGGCAATAAATAAAAGGCCTTTGAATAATTTCAAAGGCCTTTTATTTATTGCCGTTCCGCAGTTCGTGAATCAATTGGGCTAACAAATCCAGCTGTTTATCGGTCAAGTCTTCCAGATACAGCGGCTTGCGGTTCTGAATGCCCAGCAGGTAATCGGTCGAAACGCCGTACAGGTTCGATAGTTTGGCTAGTGTGTCCAGCGAAGGGCTTTTGATGTTGTTTTCGTAGCCGCTGACCGTGGTTTTTGACAAATTCAAACGTTTAGCCACTTGCGCCTGGGTTAATTTTTTGCAGTGCCGCAGTTCCCGTAAACGAATGCCAAAATCATAAATCAATCAAAACAGCTCCTTCCCATAGCAAGTGTAGTACAATATTGTTGCTTGTTAGGGAACTATTGACATGTATTGTTGACTTAAAGTTGACTTATTTGGCAGACGATGCTACAATTATCTAAAAATACTGGAAATTCGACGGTCCTCCTTTGGACGTGAATAGAAAGAAAGGACAGACACCATGCGTGGAACGCTTCTGGATGACATGCAGCGAGAAGCAAATTGTTACCTCTCCGCTTTACGGGAGCCCAACCGCCTTGCTGCAACCCTGCGGCAGATGGAACGGCTGGATTTGACCGGTTACGGGCTGGAAGAATGTAATTATAGCTTATCCTACCTGCTTGGTAAACCGGTAACTTTTTCCACCATGGAGGAACTGCGCGCGTTTCTTGCCAAAATAGCGCAGGGCAGTCCTTAATCAAACGAACAACAAACGCCCCGGCCTGGAATTATTCCGGGCCGGGGCTTTTGTTTGGAAAACCAGTTTGATTACCAGGCGATGGAAAGAAAAATGCTAAAAATGATGGCAAAGGTAAGGCCCAGCCCAGCGCCGTATACCAACGGCGTTTTGCCGCCTTGCGCGCCCAGGGTTACCTTGGCAAGCTCGTAGCTGCTTACGGCCCACACCACCAGGTTAATCATCAGCAGGCCGATGGAAAGGGCCGGCGCGAAGAAAGAAAATAAAATCGCCAGCAGGCAAATAGCCGAAGTCGGCAGGCAGTTCATGCCCGCAGCGGCCATCACACCAAAAAAAGAAACCTTTTTCTTTGCGGCGGCGCCTGCAAGGACGGCAAGGCCGCAGGTGGCAAAATACATAGCCGCGCCGAAAAAGAAGAAGGTGATAAACATGCTGAACAGATGGGGCCCGATATAAATGCCCAGCGAGCTTCCCAAGGAGCCGAACGGGGATAAAGCCCGTGCGTAGATACCGGCCAGCGCCATGGCGGTAAAGCCCGAAAGAAGCGCGCCTACGCCAGCCACAACGCCGCCGTGCAGCGCTTCACCCTTTTCGTACTGCCGTTTCATTTCATCCACCGGCGATTTGACGTACTGCCGCACCGCGCCGAGCAGGCCGGCAAAAAAAGTGCCCGCGGGATGGGGAATGGGCTGCGGCGCGGAAGACGCCGGAGAAACCTGCTGCTGTTGTGGCGCGGGCGGTGCCGCTACAGCCGTCTGCTGGGGCTGTTGTCCTTCCGCCTGCTGGCAGGAGCAAACCTCTCCTTCCGCCAAGGACTTGCCGCATTTGCTGCAAAATGCCATGATCAATCCTTCCTTTCGTCTCTATCAGAAGGCGCTTCATCATTGAAGTCCATTCTGTCCCTCTTGCGATTGCTCCGGATGGTTTTTTCGGTAGTCCAGGTAGTTCTGCAGAATAATGGTGGCCGCAACCGCGTCCACCACCGCTTTCCGCTTTTTGCCCCTGGTGTCGGTCTTGTTTAAGTATTGGTGGGCGGTCACGGTGGTGCCCCTCTCGTCCCGCAGCACCACCGGCAGCGCGCTCTGTGTTTTAAGCAGGGAGGCGAACTGCCGCGCGCGCTGCGCGCTTTCCCCTTCGGTGCCGTCCATGTTTACCGGGTGCCCCACCACAATTTGCCGCGCCCCCTGCGCCTTGGCCGTTTCAGCGACCGATTGGGCGAGCCGCTCCGGATCGGTTTCCCGCACCACGGCAAGGGGGGTGGCAAGCATCTCGGACGGGTCGCAGACCGCCAGGCCGGTCCGGACCCTCCCGTAATCCACTGCTAAAATTTTCATAATCCCTTCCTCCCGGCGCAAGCCCGCGTCGCAGCCGCCCAACGCGTTTTTTTGCGGCGCTCAATCGAACACGATTTTACCACGGTTTTCCGGCCGGTGCCACTGCTGTTGCGCAAAGGTGGAAAGCGCGCCGGTCAGGTGAGAATTGTCGTTTTGCAGCTCCACCGCGAATTTTTCGCCGTCAAAGCGCAGGACGCTGACCGCGGTGTTATCACACCAGTCCACCGTGTCCAGTTCCTCCAGGGGTTTGCCGAGCGCGCGGCAAAGCAGGTTGCGGATGGCGCACCCATGGGACACGCAGATCACCCGTTTGCCGGGGTTTTGCGCGGCAATCCGGTTCGCGGCTTCCCACACGCGGTCGTATACCTGCCGCATGGATTCGCCCCCGGGCGCTTGGAACCGGCTGGGATGCAGGCTCCAGTCTGCGAAGGAATCCGGAAACTGTTCCGGAAGCTCGATCCATTTTTTGCCCTCCCATTGGCCGCCGTTAATTTCGATCAGCCCCGGCTCCACCTGAATCGGAAGATCCCGGGTGTTGGCCGCTTGGGCCGTTTGATAGGCGCGGCGCAGGGGGCTGGAATAAATGGCGTCGTAGGGGACCGATTGAAACCGCGCCCGAAGCGCTTCCAGCTGGCGTTCGCCTTTTTCGCTGACAGGCGCGTCGGTATGGCCCTGGAATACGCGCATCCAGTTGCCGTACGCCTCGCAATGGCGGATCAGAATCAGCGTCGTCGCCAAAATGACTCATCCTTTCCTCAGTCCCATAGCCGGACTTGCCCGGTTAAATCCGATGCCTGGGCAAGGTGGTTTTCGTCCAGGTACCGGTCAAGCCCTTCCACAATTTTCAGCGGGGCGTAGGGGTCGTGGAACACCGCCGTGCCCACCTGCACCGCAGACGCGCCCGCAAGCATCATTTCGGCCGCGTCTTCCCAGCGGCAGATGCCGCCCATGCCCACCACGGGGATTTTAACCCGCCTGGCGGCCTGGCATACCATGCGCACCGCCACGGGGAACACCGCCGGGCCGGACATGCCGCCGGTATTGTTATGCAGCACAGGCCGCTTGGTGCGAAGATCGATCCGCATGCCGGTCAGGGTATTGATCAGCGATACCGCGTCCGCGCCCGCCGCTTCCGCAGCTGCCGCAATTTCACCGATATCCGCCACATTGGGGGATAGCTTGACCATCAGCGGTTTGGCGCAATGGCGCCGTACCGCCCGCGTAATAGCCTCCACGCTTTGGCAAGAGGTACCGAAAGCCACGCCGCCCTCCTTGACGTTGGGGCAGGAGATATTGAGTTCGATCATATCCACGCCGGTCTGTGATAACAAGGAGACCGTCTCGCAGTAATCTTCCTCGGTGCTGCCCGCCACATTGGCGATGACGACCGTGCCCTGCTGCTTCATCCAAGGCAGATCTTCCTTGATAAAATGGTGCACGCCGGGGTTTTGCAGGCCCACCGAATTGAGGATGCCCGCCGGAGTCTCTGCGATGCGCGGGGGCGGATTGCCCGGGCGGGGGAGCAGGGTCGTGCCCTTGCCCGAAATGCCGCCCAGCTTGGACAGCGGATAAAAATTCGCGTATTCCCGGCCAAAGCCGAAAGTGCCGGAGGCCATGATTACCGGGTTTTGGAATTCCACGCCGGCGATGACAACACGCAGGTCCGCCATTACCAGGCCACCTCCTTTGCGTCGAATACCGGCCCGTCTTTGCAGACGTGGGAATAACCGCCCACGGCGTCGTTCCGGTTGGTTTTACAGGCGCACACCAGGCAGGCGC
>CABQAC010000174.1 GCA_902462035.1 uncultured Eubacteriales bacterium | reverse complement strand
AGCATACTGCCTTCCGGCACGGTGCTGGAAGGCAGTATGCTGGACGAAACCAAGAACAATTATATTGCGGTGCTGTGCTGCCGGGGAGAAAAAGCGGGCGTTTGTTTTGCCGACATTTCTACCGGAGAGGTGTACGCGACCCAGCTTGAGGGAGCGGATATGGAACAGCTGATCCAAAACGAGCTGGGCCGCTATATGCCCAAGGAAATTCTGATTAATTCCGAAATCGTCCGTTTTACCGCGGTGGCGCCATTCATCCGTAGCCGGCTGACCGCCAGTGTGGAAATGATGGATGACGCGGCTTTCGAATTTGAGGACTGTAAGCGCCAGGTGCTGGAGCAATTTAAAAAAGAGGATTTGGTAGCGCTGGGTATTACCGGCGAAGAATTGGTGGTTTGCGCCTTGGGGGCGCTGCTGACGTATCTAAGTCAAACCCAGCGGGTGGGGCTAGAGCGGATCAATACCCTTTCGCTGTATGCGGACAGCCAATATATGCGGCTGGATATGGCGACGCGCCGCAACCTGGAATTGACTGAAACCATGCGGAGCAAGGAAAAACGCGGCTCCCTTTTAGGTGTGCTGGACCAAACCCGGACGGCCATGGGCAAAAGGATGATCCGTGCCTGGCTGGAACAGCCGCTGGTCCATTGCACCCAGATTATCGGCCGCTTGAATGCGGTGGAGGAATTGACCGACGATGCGCTGCTGCGCGCTTCGGTAGCGGAACAGCTGACCGGTATTCACGACCTGGAACGGCTTTTGACCCGTATTGTTTACGGTTCCGCCAACGGCCGCGACTTGCGCTCGCTGGCCGAAGCGGTCCGCAGACTGCCCGGGCTAAAACAGGTGTTGTCCCCCGTGAAGGCGGCGCTGTTGCGGGGACTGAACGAATCCATCGACCCTTTGGAAGACCTTTGTGCCCTGATCGACGCGTCGGTGGTGGACGAGCCGCCCTTGACCATTCGGGAAGGCGGCATCATCCGGGAAGGATACAGCGAAGAACTGGATTTGCTGCGCGGCGATATGTCCGACGGCCATGGCGTCATTGCCCGTATCGAAGCCCAGGAGCGTGAAAAGACCGGCATTTCGAAATTGAAGGTCGGATATAACCGGGTTTTCGGCTATTACATAGAGATTTCCAATGCCAACCGGGACGCTGTGCCCGGCGATTATATCCGGAAGCAGACACTGACCAATTGCGAACGCTATATTACCCAGGAGCTTAAGCAGCTGGAAGGACGGATATTAGGAGCCAAGGATAAGTCCACGCAATTGGAATACGAATTGTTCCAAGCGGTGCGCAAGCAGGCGGCGGATCAGTTGGAGCGCATTCAGCGAAGCGCCCAAGCGGTGGCGCAGCTCGACGTGCTATATTCGTTTGCGGAATCAGCCGCGCGTTACAACTATAGCCGTCCCACTGTCAATATGGACGGCAGGATTGTACTCAAGGACAGCCGCCATCCGGTGGTGGAGGCTATTTTAGACGGCAAGCCGTTTGTGCCAAACGACGTACTGCTGGATAAAAACGAAAACCGGGTGGCAATCATCACCGGCCCCAATATGGCGGGCAAGTCCACCTACATGCGGCAAACTGCGCTCATTGTGCTCATGGCGCAGTGCGGCTGCTTTGTGCCCGCCACTGCGGCGGAAATCGGTATTGTGGATAGTATTTTTACCCGTGTGGGAGCCTCTGACGACCTGGCTGCCGGGCAGTCCACTTTTATGGTAGAGATGACCGAGGTTGCCTACATCTTAAAAAATGCCACGTCCAACAGCTTGCTGATTTTGGATGAGATTGGCCGCGGCACTTCGACGTTCGACGGCATGAGCATTGCCAGAGCGGTGCTGGAACATGTGGCGGACCGGAAAAAATTAGGTTCTAAAGCGCTGTTTGCTACCCATTACCACGAACTGACCGAACTGGAACAAACGCTGAACGGTGTAAAAAATTATAACATTGCCGTTAAAAAGCATGGGGACGACATCACCTTTCTGCGCCGGATTGTACGGGGCGGGGCGGACGACAGCTATGGCATTCAGGTGGCGAAGCTGGCGGGTATTCCGGACACGGTGGTCCGCCGTGCCAAGGCTATCCTGAAAGAATTGGAGTCCGCTGCCGGACGGGAAAAAATCCGGGAAACGGTGCGGGAGATGGCGCCGGAGGAAGAACAGATCACAATGGAATCCTCGCCGGAGACCGCGTTGGTGGAGCAGATTCAAAAGATCGACGTCAACCGGCTGACGCCGATGGACGCAATGAATACATTGTTCGATTTATGGCAGAAAGCGCAGATGATTCCCTGACGGGCAGGAAAAGGAGGCGGGGGCTCATGGCAAAAATCAAGGTGCTCGAAAAACATTTGGCGGAACTGATTGCCGCCGGAGAGGTTGTGGAGCGGCCCGCTTCGGTGGTGAAGGAATTGGTGGAAAACGCCATCGACGCGGGCGCCACAGCCGTGACGGTGGAGATTCAGAACGGCGGCGTTTCGTTCATCCGGATTGCGGACAATGGCTGCGGCATCCCGCGGGAGGAGGTTTCTACCGCCTTTTTACGCCACGCGACGAGCAAAATATCGAGCAAGGACGATTTGAACGCCATTGGAACATCGGGTTTCCGCGGCGAGGCGCTTGCTTCCATCTGCGCGGTCGCCCGGGTGGAACTGCTAACCCGGACAGAGGCGGAATTGGCCGGTACTCACTATGTGATCGAAGGCGGGGAGGAACGGTCGGTCAGCGATGCGGGCTGCCCGCGGGGTACGACCATTTTGGTGCGGGATTTATTTTACAATACCCCGGCGCGGATGAAATTTTTAAAAAAAGACATCACCGAGGCAAACGCCGTATCCGGTGTGATGGACAAGGTGGCTTTATCTCATCCAGAGGTTTCCTTCCGGTATGTGCGGGACGGCCGCGAGGTGCTTCATACGCCTGGGGACGGCCGGATCAAATCGGCCGTTTTTTCAGTTTTGGGCAAACAGTTTGCATCGGACGCCATGGCGGTGGAATACGATTTAAATGGTGTAAAGGTTACTGGCTTTGCAGGACGTCCCGCGGCGGCGCGGGCGAATCGGGGCACGCAGCTTTTCTTTTTAAACGGGCGGTATGTGCGGCTCAAAACAGCGGTCGCCGCGCTGGAGGAAGCCTTTAAGGGCGCTGTCATGGTGGGTAAATATCCCGTGTGTGTCCTGTATTTGCAGGTTAATCCGGAGACGGTGGATGTCAACGTCCATCCTTCTAAGATCGAAGTCCGCTTTATCAACGAAAAACCGATTTTCGATGCCGTATATTATGCGGTAAAAAGCGCCCTTGCCGAAGAAGACAAACCGGCGCTGTTTGTTGTGCCGTCAGCGGTTCCGCGGCCGGCTGCTCCCGCTGGGGATGCCGGAATGGGCGGCAGGGAGAAACGGATGGAGCAGATGAAACTGCCCTTGGCGGCAGGTCCTTCCGTGCCAGCCGCCGCGCCGCCCGTTTTAGGTGCGGATTCTATGTCTTCGCAGGACCATCTGCCGCTGCGGGATTCTTTTGCCCCTCCATACCGCACTTCGGCAGTGCTGGAAACGATCCCGATCCCGGCTGCGGCGCATTGTGAGGCCCGGGAGCCGGTTCGGGATCCCGAAACGGGTATGTGCGGCCCAGGTTCGGCAGCCCGGCAAAATGCGGACCGCTCCCAGGTGGAACTGACCTTGGTGGGAGAGGCGTTTCAGACTTATCTGATCCTCCAGGCGGGCGGGGAAGAACTGATTTTTATTGATAAGCATGCCGCTCACGAACGCATTTTATATGAAAAATTTAGAAAAGAAACGGCTTCGGCTTTTCAGCAGCTGCTGTTAGCGCCGCAACCTGTGACATTGGAGAAAAACGAATACGCCGCCGCGCTGGACTCAGCCGAATTACTGGCGCAGGCGGGGTTTGCAATCGAAGACTTTGGCCCAGGCACCATTTTGGTCCGTACTGCGCCGCCATACTTGGAAGGCCGGGATATTGACGACGCCGTGGTGGAGATCGTCGGTTACCTGATGGAGCACAAAAAAGACATCACCACCCAGCTGCTTGATTGGATTTATCATAATATTGCCTGTCGTGCCGCGATCAAAGCGGGGGACAAGACCTCTACGCAGGAATTGATGGCCCTTGCCGCCCAATTGCGCGACCATCCCGAAATCCGGTACTGTCCTCATGGGCGCCCGGTGTATCTGTCTTTCCCCAAGCGGGAACTCGAAAAGCAGTTCGGGCGCGGCTGACCAGACGGAAGGAGGCGCCGGCTTTGGACGAAGATCAAAAAATCCCGCTGATCGTTGTGGTGGGGCCCACCGCTTCCGGCAAAACAAAGCTGGCCGTAGCGCTTGCAAAACGGTTTGACGGCGAGGTGGTTTCCGCCGATTCGATGCAGATTTACCGGGAAATGGCCATCGGCACGGCACGGCCCACAGAGGGAGAAATGCAGGGTGTTCCACACCATTTGGTCGGCTGCTGCGCGGTCACGGAAGTTTACAATGTGGCTCGCTATGCAGAGGCGGCCCGGGATGTTATCCGGGATATCCACGCCAGGGGAAAGCGCGCCGTTTTGTGTGGAGGAACCGGCCTGTACGTTCAGGCGGTGGTGGATCAGGTAGAGTACGCGGATGAAAAGCGAGACGATGCGCTGCGTGCCGCCCTGCAGCAAAGGGCAGAACAGGAGGGCGGCGGCGTTCTGCTGCGCGAACTGGCTGACTTTGACCCGGAAACTGCCGCACGCCTGCACCCC
>CABQAC010000173.1 GCA_902462035.1 uncultured Eubacteriales bacterium | reverse complement strand
TATGTTTTAGGACGAAAACCGAGAGGCCGGGCAACACGCCCCGGCCGGCACGAAAGGAGCCGGACCCACGATGACGGGTTTGTTGATAAAGGATCTTTTGGTATCCAAAAAATATTTGCGCTCTTTAGGGATTATATTGGTGCTGTACGCGGTGCTGTTCGGGGTGATCGGGACGGATACGTCCTTTTTGCCCAGCTTTATCATGATTTTTTGCGCGTTGTTCACCGCCACGACCTTTAGCTATGACGAGCAGGCAAAGTGGGACAAATTCGCCCTGACGCTGCCGGTGACCCGCAGCATGGTGGTGCGGTCCAAGTATGCTTTTACGGGACTGCTGACCCTTGTGGGCGGGGTGTGCTCGGTGGTTTGCCAAGCGGCCATCGCGGCGGTCCGCCGCCAGCGCGTCACGGCGGAAAGCTGGATTTCACTGCTGGTGATTTTTTTGCTGGTTCTGCTGATCGAATCGCTTTTGCTGCCGCTGCTGTACAAATTTGGGGCAGAAAAGGGACGGTATCTGCTTATCGGCGCCATGGTGCTGATCGCGCTGGGCCTCGTGCTGCTCGGCAGGTCGGGCGCGGATTTGCCGGATATGGGGCAGACGGCGATATGGGCGTTATCGGCCGCCGGCGTACCGGTTTTGGTTTTAATTCTTTTGGCGTCCTACTGGGCGTCTTGCAGAATTTATTGCGGAAAAGAATTTTAGCGGGAGGCCGCCGCGTTGACAAGCCCGGGAGAATCGAATATGATGGACTGGAAAGAAACAAGGAGGCGGTCGTCATGCAGATCGAACGGGAACCTTTTTCGTTTGGCAGCGCCAATGGAGAGGACACGGTAAAAGGCGTTTGTTATATCCCCAACGGAGTGGAACCGGTTGGCGTGGTGCAATTTTCCCATGGGATGGTAGAACACATCGGCAGGTACGAGGAGGTTATGACCGCGTTGGCGCAACAAGGATTCGCGGTATATGGCCACGATCATCTGGGGCATGGGTCCACCGCTTCCAACCCCGAACGGCTGGGGTATTTTGCGCCACAGGACGGCGCGCGCTGTTTGATTGCGGATTTGTACCATATAACGGAAATGGCGAAAGAACGCTTCCCCGGCCTGCCGGTGACGCTGGTGGGGCACAGCATGGGGTCGCTGGTGGCGCGGCTGTACTGTCTGGACCACGGCGGCGAATTGGCCAGGGCCGTATTTGTGGGAACGCCGGCCAAAAACCGGATGGCCGGGGCCGGCCTGGCCGTGGCCAAGGGAATCAGCCGCTGGAAATCCCCCCAAGCGCGCTCCCCGTTTTTAGACCGGCTGACCATGGGCATGATGAACCGGAGCGTACGCAGCCCCCGCACCGCAAAAGATTGGCTGAGCCGGGACGAAGCCCGGGTGGATCAGAATATCGCCGATCCATTCTGCAACTTCGTTTTTACCGCGTCCGCTTTTGCGGAATTGTACGATATGACACGCAAAGCCAACAGCGCCGCGTGGTTTGAATCTTTTCCCAAGCAGCTGCCGGTGTACTTGCTGACCGGCGAAGCGGATCCGGTGGGCGGAAGCGGAAAAGGGGTGCAGCACATCTGCGACCGGCTGCGCCGCGCGGGCGTGCAGGTGTGGATCAAACGGTATCCTGGCGCGCGCCACGAGCTATTTCACGAGACCAACCGTCAAGAGGTCATCGGCGACTTGCTGGCGATCCTGTCCGGCGGAATGGAACGGGAGGTTTAACAATGGAGGAACGCCCTATGTTCGCGGGCAAGGTTTGCGTGGTGACCGGCGGGGCCAACGGCATTGGCCGGTGCATCGTACAGCGGTTTGCCGCCGCCGGCGCGAAAATTGCTTTTGCGGACACCGACCGGGTTCACGGGGAGCGGGTGCAACAACAGCTTCGGCAGCTGGGCACGCCATGCCTGTTTGTTTGCGGGGATATCGCGGTACCCGAAACGCTCGAGGCCTTTGCGCGAGAGATTGTCACCGCCTTTGGCAAAGCGGATATTTTGATCAACAATGCCTGCCTGAGCAAAAAAGGAATTTTGACCGGGTGTGGGTTTGACAGTTTCGATTATGTTCTGCGGGTAGGCGTGGCCGCGCCTTATTACCTGACAAAGCTGCTGCTGCCGCATTTCGGCCCCGGGGCTTCGGTGGTGAATATTTCCTCGACCCGGGCTGTGATGTCCCAGCAGGATACCGAAAGCTATTCCGCCGCCAAGGGCGGTATTTCCGCGCTGACCCACGCGCTCAGCGTCAGCCTGCGGGGGCGTGCCCGGGTCAATTCCATCAGCCCCGGCTGGATCGATACCGGCCCTTATCACGGGGACGGCTACAAACCGCATTTTTCCCCGGCGGATGAGGAGCAGCATCCCTGCGGGCGGGTGGGAACGCCGGAGGATATCGCGGCGGCCGCAATGTACTTATGCAGCGGCGCGGCTTCTTTTATTACGGGGGAAAACCTGACGGTGGACGGCGGTATGACACACCAGATGGTCTACGACGGCGATTTTGGATGGTCTTTTGACCCGCCTGGGGAACAAGGCCGGTAAGAATGAAAAAGCCCCGCGTCCTAAGACGCGGGGCTTTTATGCGGCGATTTGTCAGAACCGGTAGATGACCGGTAACCATATGCGCATCTCGCCGTAGCCGCGGTTATCCCAGGCAAAATAGGGGATCATCCGCATGGGTACGGCGCGCACGCCGTCTACCTTCAACGTTTGGTACAGGGCGCTGCGGTCATTCTGCGGCCGGTCGAGCAGGAGGGCGTCGGTTTCCAACGCGATCATCTTTTTGCCTAAGATCTCGTACGGCACGGTGCGGAAGGAGGCATTGGAAGGCAGATACAGGTCGTCGATGGTTTCGACATCCGCGTCCGGGGACTCGACGCAATAAACCAGCGGACCGCGTTCCACCGCTACCTGGTTGACCGTCTCCTCCACCTTGGGGTGGGCGACGGTAAAACGGACGGGCATGTCAAACCGGACCGAAACGTCCATAGCGGAAGGGGATTTTACCATGATGTCCAGATAGCTGCCCGCGTCTTTTTGGGTCAGCGCTTGCCGGGCGCCGTTTACATTCAGCGAACCGGATTCCACCCAGCCGGGGACACGCAGCTTTAAGGTGAAGGGTTTGTCGCAGGCGACATCTTTGCAGGTAAAGCGGATGGAGCCGTCCCAGGGGTAATCGGTTTCCTGCACCAGGGTAAAGGCCGCGCCGTTTTCCAGCTTAAAATCGGCCTCGCTGGCGCCGTACATGCCGGTCCACACCGCGTCTTCGGACACGGTATAGGCATATTCCATGGCTTGCATGATGCAGCGGGAAAGGTTGGTGGGGCAGCAGAAACATTCAAGCACATGAGAACGCTCCTTGGGCCAGCGCAGTTCGAAATCCAGATCCTTGGTGCGGCGGAGCATATTCTCGTAGAAATATTTGTCGCCGTCCAGGCTGACAGCGGCCAGCGCCAGGTTTAAATAAGACCGCTCGATCAGGTCAAAATACTTGGCCTGCGGGTCGATGGCGAACATCCGGTAGGTCCAGAAAATGTCGCCCAGCGTACCGCAGGTTTCGTTGTACGCGGTGATGTTCGGCAGCTGGTACTCGTAACCAAAGGACTGGTGGACCTTTTGGTCGGTGGGGAAAATTCCGTAGGGGGACACGCCATTGTACAGCGCCCCGCAGCCGCCGGTCAGATACAATTTTTTCTCCACCAGGTTGTTCCAAACCCGGTCGAGCACCTCTTTTAAGGATGCGTCGCCGGTTTCCAGATACAAATCCGCAACGCCCGCATACAGATAGGTAGAGCGCACCGCGTGGCCCACAATCTTGGTATGCTCCCGCAGCGGCAGCCGGTCCTGGTTGTCGTCGGTGCCGTTTTTCACGCTGTCGCGCAGGTCGATGGCCAGCTTTGCCAAATCCAAGTATTTTTTATCCCCGGTGGTGCGGTACAATTCCACCAGCCCCATGTAGTGGGAGGGGCATACGGCGGTTTGCACTTCGCCCTTTTCGGCTGCTTCGTGGTACATGTTGTCCAGGTACCCGGCAGCGCGGATGGCGATCTGCAGAAAGCTGTCTTTGCCGGTAATCCGCTGGTAATTGCATGCGGCGGTAAACAGGTGGCCGAAGTTATAGACTTCGAAATCGTCGATATCGCCAAGCCTTGTCACGCCGTTCTGCTGCATTTCGCCAATGATCTGTTTGGTAGAGATATAGCCGTCCGCCTGCTGGGCGCGGCCAATCAGGGCGATATATTCGTCCAGCATAGCCTCGACTTTTTTGTCCTGGCGTTTGGCCACCACGTACATGGCGCCCTCCATTAGCTTGTATAAGTCGCCGTCTCCATATGGGGTGCCTTTAAATTCACCCGAATGGTCCCCGGCGGCCACGCGGAAATTCTCTACCGCATGGAAGATGTCGTTGTCCTCGAACAACTTGAGAATGTGTGGAATGGTGATGTCTGCGCAGTCGTTGAAGCGATTGTTCCAGAAGCCTTCCCGCAGCCGGATATCCTGTTGTGGAATCGGACGTACTTTGGCGAGTGGGCTCTTGGTCGTGTCGATGAGCATGTTGCATCCTCCTTATATTTTTAGGGCGCCGCCGCCCAGAATTCCGTGATTTTGATCTTTTTTAATTTTACACGCATATCGCATAAAAAACAAGGGACCAGGGAATGGTTTGTAGAATTCCGGGCCTTATTTGATCCACCGGCGAACAGGCTGTGCCCCAATTGTTTTTCCTGACGGGGTATGCTATAATAGGCCGGTGAAAA
>CABQAC010000172.1 GCA_902462035.1 uncultured Eubacteriales bacterium | reverse complement strand
TTGCGTTCCCGGATGGTCATCAGGTCGGCCAGCACCTGGCAGGGATGACAGAAGTCGGTCAAGCCGTTGATGACGGGAATGGAACCGTATTCCGCCAAGGCTTCTACTTCAGCCTGGTCGAAGGTGCGGATCATAATGCCGTCCAAATACCGGGAAAGCACCCGCGCCGTGTCTTGGACCGGCTCGCCCCGGCCGATTTGCAGTTCCTTGCCCGAAAGGTACAGCGGATTGCCGCCCAGCTGGTGCATACCCACTTCAAAAGAGACACGGGTGCGGGTGGATGCCTTTTCAAAAATCATGCCCAGGGATTTGCCTTCCAGCAGCCGGTGGGGAATGCCGTGCTTCTGCTGGTATTTCAGCCGGTCGGCCAGGTTGAGGATCTCGATAATTTCCTGAGAATCGAGATCCAGCAGTTTCAGCAGGTGTTTCATTGTTTTGGGTCATCCTTTCTATCGGTGGGATGGTCAGCCGCCCAGTACCTGTTCTAAAATAGCGGCGCCGCGGTCCAGTTCTTCGTAGGAAATGGTCAGCGGGGGAAGGAACCGCAGGGAGGTTTTGGCGGTGAGCACAAGAAGGCCGTTTTCCAAGCACTTGCTTGCCGCTTCCTTGGCGGTCGGGGCACCCTTTTTCAGCGAGGCGCCCAGCATCAGCCCGCGCCCGCGAACCTCCTGCACGGCGGGGATATCCTCCAGCCGGTTGCGCAGGTACATGCCCTTGGCCTGTACCTCGTTGAGGAAATTCGGGTCGGAAACCCTGTTTAACACCTCCAGCGCGCCGGCACAAACCACCGGGTTGCCGCCGAAGGTGGAACCGTGTGTCCCGGCGGTCAGGACGCCCGCCAGCTCATCGCCGCACAGGCAGACACCGATGGGAAGGCCGCCGCCCAGGCCCTTGGCGGACGTGACCACGTCCGGCCGTACGCCGTACTGCTCGAAGCAGTAAAAGGTACCGGTCCGGCCAACGCCGGTCTGCACCTCGTCCGCCAGGAGCAAAATATCCCGGGCACGGCAGGTTTCAAACAGCCAGGTGACAAAATCCTCGCAAAGGGGCAGCACGCCGCCTTCGCCCTGGATCAATTCCAGCATGACTGCGCAGACCGATTCGTCCAGCGCGTTCTCCACGCTTTCGCGGTCCGGCGCGGCATAGGCGAAGCCTTCGGTAAAGGGAAAGAAAAACTGATGGAACTCGTCCTGCCCGGTGGCGGAAAGGGTGGTTACCGTACGGCCATGGAAGGAATTTTTCAGCGACACGATGGTAGACCGGCCCCGGCCGTATCGGTCGAAGCTGTACTTGCGTGCCACCTTGATGGCGCATTCGTTGGCCTCGGCCCCGGAATTGCAGAAAAACAACTTGGAAAAACCGGAAATCTCGCACAGTTTTTGCGCGACCAAGGCGCTGGGCTGGTTATAGTAAAGGTTGCTGTTATGCTGGATTTTGGAAAGCTGGCCGGTCACCGCCCGGACCCAGCCCGGGTCGCAATAGCCCAGGGAGTTGGTGCCGATACCGCTGCCAAAGTCGATGTATTCCCTGCCGTCCATGTCTTGGGCGAACACGCCTTTGCCGCTTTGCAGCGCGACCGGGTACCGGCCGTAGGTAGCCATGACGTGCGCGTCATGGCAGGCGATCAATTCCTTATTATTCATCTTCTGACGATCCTTTCCGCGCGAGCCGGGAATTTTGTGTTTGTCCGCGGTATCCGCTTTCGCGCCCCGCAGGCCGCAAAACGCCTGCCGCTTTTATCATTCCTTCATCATGGCCGTGACGCTCTGTACGCCGCTATCCTGAACAGCGTCGCCGTGGGAAACCGGCCTAAAGTAAAAGTCCTTGGGGTTTAGGGAGAAGGTCAAAAACACCCTGCCCTTGATATTGGAAACCGGGACGTAAGGATTTTTCCAATACCGGGCATCGGCTGATTTTATGCGATTATCCCCAAAAACCAGCACACAGCCCTCCGGCACATGAAACACCGACCCGGCCAAATTGGGAAGCGTCTGCCCCACGGCGTAGGGTTCCGCGAGTTTTTCGCCGTCGACATACACATCGCCGCCGCGCAGCTCCACCAGTTCTCCTTCTGTGGCGATGACCCGCTTTACCAGCAGGCCGGAATCGCTTTGGTCGGTTTCGAATACGACGACATCCCCCCGCTGGGGGCCCGAACGGTCGTAAGCCCGGCGGTTGGCCAGGATAAAGGAATTTGTCATAATGGTGGGCTCCATGGAACCGGACGGCACCACCGCGTAAAAGACCAAAAAGGTGGTCACCAGCAGAAGCAGCGCGCAGCAAATAACCGCCGGACGGAAAAACCACCAAATTTCCCGAAGGACGCTTTTTTTCTTCGGTTCCCCGTCTTCCGGGCCGTTCCCCGCATGGCGGGGTCCGCCGCGTTTGCGCGCATAGCGCGCGCCGCGCCGGGGTTCTTCCTCTACCAGCAGCGGAATATCGGGCTGAGGCTCTCCGTTAAATAAAAACTGGGGTTCTTCCACCTGCATGGCGCCGTCCGGCTGTTCGGCCGGCACCGGCTCCTGAGCGGGTTCTTCCCCACTTTCCCATGTATCGGGGCGGTTTTCCTCGTCCATCACGTGTTGCTTCATCTCCCCGCGGTTTGATTGGTTACAGGACATCCCCTATAGCATACGCCGGCCGGGCTGTTAATAGAACATGGTGCCGATGCCTTCGTCGGTAAACAGCTCGATCAAAATCGAGTGGGCGATGCGGCCGTCGATGATATGCGCCCTGCCAACCCCACGGCGTACCGCGTCCACGCAGCAGTCTATTTTGGGAATCATGCCGCCGCTGATGATGCCGTCCCGCTTCAGGCTGTTGACCTCGCTGGCGTTGACCACCGGGATCAGGGTGTCCTCGTCGTTCTTATCCCGCAGCAGGCCCCGGATGTCGGTCATCAAGATCAGCTTGCTCGCGTTGAGTTCCGCCGCGACGCGGGCGGCGGCAATATCGGCGTTAATGTTGTAAACTTCGCCCTTATAGCCGGCCGCGATGGTAGAGATAACCGGGATGTACCCCCGCGCGATAACGTCGTTAATGGGGGTGACGTCGACAGTGGTAATTTCGCCCACAAAGCCGATATCCTCGCCCGCCACCAGTCTTTCGGCAAACATCATGCCGCCGTCCAGGCCGCATAGCCCCATAGCGCGGCCGCCGCTGCGGTTGAGCAGCTGGACCAGATCCTTGTTGACCTTGCCGGACAAGACCATCTGAACCACGTCCATGGTTTCTTGGTCGGTGTAGCGCAGGCCATTGACAAACCGGCTTTCCTTGCCGATCTTTTTGAGCATATCGTTGATTTCCGGCCCGCCGCCATGCACCAGCACCACGTTGATGCCTACCAAAGACATCAGAACGATGTCGTTCATCACCGCCAGCTTCAGTTCTTCGTTGACCATGGCGTTGCCGCCGTATTTGACCACGATGGTTTTGCCGCGGTGCTGCTGAATGTAAGGGAGCGACTGGACCAGTATTTTCGCCCGTTCCTCGGTGGAAGCATTCATGATATTCATGACCCATCCTTTCGCAATAGCCCATTTGAGAGTTCGCGATAGCCTGTTCAAACGCGGTTGCTCTGTATGAAGATCAGGTGCGGTAATCGCCGTTGATTTTTACATAATCGTACGTCAGGTCGCAGCCGTAAGCCTCGGCCGTATAGGGGCCGTCCCCCACGGTGACGTCGATCAGAATTTCCTGTTCGGACAATACGGTTTTGGCGGTATCTTCGCTGAATTCGATACCCGCGCCGTTTCGGCACACATCCACGCGCCCGGCGGCGGACACAAAAGATACGTTTACCCGGGAAATAGAAAGGTCCGCGCCGGAATAGCCCAGCGCGCACAGCACCCGGCCCCAGTTGGCGTCTTGGCCGAACATGGCGGCTTTTAACAGGCTGGAGCAGATGACCGACTTGCTGGCTTTTTTGGCGTCCTCGTAAGTGGAAGCGCCCGCCACCCGGCAAACCAGAAGTTTAGTGGCGCCTTCGCCGTCCCGGGCAAGTTCCCGGCTCAAGTGGCGGCAGGCAAAGGTCAGCGCCTGGCAGAAAGACTCGTAATCCGCGCCCTCGCCGTCAATCACGGGATTGCCCGCAGCGCCGGACGCCATCAAAGACACCATGTCGTTGGTGGAGGTATCCCCGTCCACGCTGACCATGTTGAAGGTGACCTCTACCGCGCGGCGGAGCGCCTTTTGGATCATTTCCGGCGTAATGGCCGCGTCGGTGGTCAAAAAGCCCAGCATGGTAGCCATGTTGGGATGGATCATCCCCGACCCCTTGGCGATGCCGCCGATGCGCACCGTTTTGCCGCCCACAGCAAATTCCACCGCGATTTCCTTTAAAATCAGGTCGGTGGTCATAATCGCCTCCGCCGCCTGGGAACTGCCTGTTTCGCTCAGGGCATCCACCAAGGCGCCGGCTCCCTGTTCGATGGGTTCGATGGGAAGCACCTGACCGATGACGCCGGTGGAAGCCACAATGACGTCGGCCGGCGCGATATGCAGGCGTTCCGCGATAATTTCACACATGCGGACGGCCTTTTCCTCGCCGTCGGCATTGCAGGTGTTGGCGTTGCCGCTGTTGCAGATGACCGCCTGGGCCTTGCCGTCGCGCAGGTTCATGGCCGTTACCACATTGGGCGCGCCCTTGACTAAGTTCTGGGTATAAACCGCGGCCGCCGCGCAGGGCGTTTTGCTGTAAATCAGCGCCAAATCGCGCTTGGTTTTATTTTTCCGGATTCCGCAATGCACGCCGGAGGCCAAAAATC
>CABQAC010000171.1 GCA_902462035.1 uncultured Eubacteriales bacterium | reverse complement strand
CCTTGCTGACGAAAGGGGGGCGCAACGGCGTACGCCGTTGCGCCCCCATATTTTCATGGGCAGGACTAACAATTTTCCATATCCGTGCTTTTGGTGCGAAGATATTGCCATAGAGTGAAGAAAAACCCATTTTTAAATCTTCCTATTTGTGCCATAATGGGCGCGTCGGAAAGCGGTTCTGCCGCTGCCGCCGGTTCCAAGCGATCAATAAAGATAGGAGGGTTTCGGTCATATGGCAAAGGAACAAAATATTTGGGAGGGGTTAAAACGGGAGGTTCCCGCGTGGTTTCGGGACGCAAAGTTCGGCCTGTTTTTCCATTGGGGGCCTTACAGTGTCCCCGCGTACCAGAACGAATGGTATTCCCGAAACATGTACGGCAAGGGGCTTGACCAGAACACTTACCACGAGGAACACTACGGCAAATTGAGCGAATTCGGCTACAAGGATTTCTACGACATGCTGAAGGGTGAAAAATTCGACCCGGAGGAATGGGCGGACATGGTGGTGCGCTCCGGGGCAAAATACGCCGGACCGGTGTGCGAGCATGGCGACAATTTCTCTATGTGGGACAGCAAGGTTAACCCCAACAACTGCATGAATTATGGCATCAAGCGCGATGTGGCGGGCGAATGCGCCGCGGCCTTCCGCCGCAGGGGGATCCGCTACCTGTCCCCGTTCCACCACCAGTGGCTGTGGGGGTGGTTTATGTCCACCGACCCGGAGGCGGACTGCTACCTGCCCGAAAACGAAATTTATTACGGTAAAGCCGTGCCGCTGGAATGCGGCCGTTACCAGCCCATCCGCCTTCCGGACGAGGCGTTTTGCATTACCTGGCGGGATAAGGTGCTGGAGGTGATCGAAAAGTACGCGCCCGACGCGCTGTATTTTGACAGCCGGGTTAATATTATTCCGGAAACATACCGCGCGGCGGTGGCCCGCGCCTATTATCAGAAATGCCCGGACGGCACCATCACCTATAAGCAGGAGGACTTTCCTGCCGGCCTGGGCGTATTCGATATCGAGCGGGGCCGGTTTTCCGCGGCCAAAGAGTTTGCCTGGCAGGTGGACGACCGGGCGGAGGATTGCGTGACCTGGTGCCACACCCAGGATGTGAAGTACAGAACGCCCGCCGACGTGATTCATCAGCTTTGCGACATTGTTTCCAAAAACGGAAACCTGCTGCTGAACGTCGGCCCCAGGGAGGACGGAACCTTTGAACAAAGTGCCAAGGACACCCTGTATGCCGTCGGCGATTGGCTGAAGGTCAACGGAGAAGCTGTGTACGGCACCCGCCCTTTCGCGGCGGCGGAGGAAGGGCCCACGAAGCTGGAGGATTCGAACTTTGACGTGGGCAAAATCCAGCGGCAGCTCAAAGAAGGGGTGGAGCGGAACGAAAAAATCCGGGGAATGACCAGCCGCGATATCCGTTTTACCGCCAAGGGCGGAACGGCGTATGCCATCCTGATGGGCTGGCCGGCGGACGGGCGTGTGGATATCCGCTGCCTGGGCGAGGGCGGCGTGAAAACAGACGTTCATTCGGTGGAAATGCTGGGCTGCGGCGAGATGCTGGCCTGGACCCGGGATCAAGCCGGCCTGCATGTGGTCCTGCCCAAACAAAAGCCCTGTAATCATGCTTATTCTTTGCGGATTCGCTAGCTTTTTGGGGATAAATCTTTTATAATAAAAGGGATAAGGCACGGACGCCGGACGGGAAAAAACCGCCCGGCTGCCTGTGCAAAGAAAGAGGGGGTCCGATGATCAATCCAAAAACGCCGTTTCTTTATTTCGGCGGCGACTACAACCCGGACCAGTGGGACAGCAAAACCATCGCGGAGGATATGCGGCTATTCAAAAAGCTGAACGTTAATCTGGTAACATTGCCGGTGTTCTCCTGGGCACGGCTGGAACCTTCGGAAGGGAATTACCAGTTCGACTGGCTGGACGAGGTGTTAAACAAGCTGTGGGAAAACAAGATATATGTTTGCCTTGCTACCCCCACAACGGCCCAGCCTGCCTGGATGTCTAAAAAATACCCGGAAATATTGCCAGTGGACATTCAGGGGCGCAAGCGTACCCACGGTATGCGGGTCTTCTTTTGCTATAACAGTGAAAAATACCGGGAACTGGCGGGAAAGATCACCCGCAAAATGGCTGAGCGGTACAAGAACTTCGAGGGACTGGCCGCATGGCATGTGTGCAACGAATACGGCACCCACTGCTTCTGCGACAATTGCCAGGATAAGTTCCGCAAGTGGCTGCAAGAGCGGTACGGCACGGTGGACGAACTGAATAAGCGCTGGAGCCTGGCCTTTTGGGGGCGGCTTGTCAGCAGCTTTGACGAAGTGATGCTGCCCACCGAGCGTAACGACGACTACCGGTTTAATCCCCCGATTATGTTGGACTACAACCGGTTTTTAACCGATTCAACCCTGGATTGTTTTTTAAATGAAAAGAACATTATCAAGTCCATTACCCCGGACATCCCGGTGATGACAAATATTTCCGGCCATATCGAAAACCTGGACCAGTTCAAAATGGTGGCCAACATGGATTGCGCCGGCTGGGACAATTACCCTGCGCCTACTCACGATAAGAGCATCATCGCCTTTAAACACGATTTGATGCGGGGGCTGAAGGGCGGACAGTCTTACATGATGACCGAACAATCCCCCAACCAGCAGAACTGGCAGCCTTATAACAAACTGAAAAAACCCGGCGAAGTGCGGATGAAAAGCTATCAGGCCATGGCCCATGGCGCAGATTCGGTGCTTTACTTTCAAATGCGCCAGTCGGTTGGCGGCCAGGAAAAGCTGCACGGCGCCCTTATCAGCCATTCCGGCCGGGACGATACCCGCGTTTTTAAAGAGAGCGAACAGCTGGGCGCGGAACTGAAAAAATTGGGCGATTCCTTTCTGGGCGGCCGTATCCGCGCCAAGGTCGGATTGATTTTTGATTGGGACAACTGGTGGTCCGCCGAACTATCAAGCGGGCCTAGCAAAGACTTAAGTTACCTGGATACGGCGGTCAAGTATTATAAACCCTTCTTCGAGCGAAATATCGCGGTAGATGTTCTGCCCACCGACGGCGATTTTTCCGGTTACGACGTGCTGGTGGCGCCGCTTTTGTACATGATTAAGCCCGGCGTGGACGAGAAGATCAATAACTTCGTCCGCGGGGGCGGCACCTTTGTCACCACTGTGTTCAGCGGTATTGTGGACGAAAACGACCGGGTGACCCTAGGCGGCTATCCCGGCAAGCTGAAAGAAGTGCTGGGCGTCTGGGTGGAGGAAACCGACGCCCTGCTGCCCGGGGAACATAACGCCATGGTAATGAACGGCGCGCTAAAGGGGATGCAAGAATCCTATGAGTGCGGGCTGCTTTGCGATGTGATCCACCCCCAGACCGCAGAGCCGCTGGCGGTATACGGCAGTGACTTTTACAAAGGCGTGCCTTGCCTGACCCGAAATTCTTTTGGCAAAGGAACCGCGTATTATGTAGGCACCGAGCCGTCGGACGCGTTTTTGGCCGATTTTGTCGCGTTGCTCGCGGCGGAAAAGGATCTGGGCTGCGCCTTTGCGGCCCCGGCGGATGTGGAAATTACCACCCGCTGCAACGGGAAAAACGAAGTCACCTTCCTGCTCAATTACAACACAAGCCCCGCGCGGGTCACGTTTGGCGGGGCCTGCCGCAACCTGCTGACCGGCGAAGCCGTCGAAGGTTCGGTTACCGTGGGCGGGTACGATGTGGCGGTGCTGCAAAGGATTTGACGAAGCCCCCTTTATTTTACGCGCAAGGCCATACGGCCGTCGATAACATCGATAACGAAAGAAAGAGGATGAATGGAATGAAAAAAACCATCGTAGCAATTTATACGGGAAAAGGACTTGCCGACCCCCTGCAGAAAGTAATCAATGCCACGCTGCCGGATTTCCGCCTGATCTCTTTGATCGACGACAATATCATCGGCGAATGCGTGAAGAACGGCGGCGTTTCCCAGGAGACCGAGGACCGGCTGATGGCCTATTACCGCTGTGCCGAGGAAATGGGCGCAGACGTTATTTTGAATACCTGCTCCAGTGTGGGCGATGTGGTGTATAAAGCGCGTAAGACCATGAAAACCCCTATTGTCCGTATCGACGAGGCTATGGCCCAATTGGCGGTTCGGCAATTTTCCAGAATCGCCGTAATGGCTACCCTGCCCACGACCCTGGAGCCCAGCATGCGCTTGGTTCAGATCGAAGCGGACAAGATCGGCAAAAAAGTGGAAGTTGTCAACGGCTTGGCCGAAGGCGCGTTCGACGCGCTTGGCGCGGGCCATCCGGAACAGCATGACGCCATCCTGAAGGAAACGGTGATGCGGCTGGCCAGCAAAGAAAAGGTAGAGTGCATCCTGCTCGCCCAAGGCTCTATGGCCCGGATGGAACAGGCGCTGCGGGACGCTGTTCCCGGTGTGGCGGTGTATGCCAGCCCCCAGCTGTGCGCGGACGCAATAAAGGAAATGTACGCCTAAAGCAAAGAGAAAAGGAACCCGGAGGGAGGGCGCGTCCTTCCAAACGGCGGTTTATGCCTTCTCTGCACGCGGCGGGCAGCCGCGCGGGAAAGGGGGATTTCCGCCGGGTTTTCATGAAAGGATGATTAGATGAGCTGGTTGGAACGACAGCCGCTGGACCAAATGCTTTCGTCCTATCCGGCGCCGGAGCGGGAAAGAGCCGCCCGGCTGCTTGACGAGGCGCTGGCGGCGGACAACCGAAAAATCGTCGTGCTGGACGACGACCCCACCGGCGTGCAGACG
>CABQAC010000170.1 GCA_902462035.1 uncultured Eubacteriales bacterium | reverse complement strand
CCGCAGGCAAAAAATGCAAGAACCCACTGATTTTCTTGTGCGCGGTGGGGGAGGAATGCTATAATGGCCTCAAAGCGCCGCCTGTGGTTCCTGGGCCGCCGCTTAGCGGAAAAACGCGGCGCGCCAACAAAAAAGCAGACGGCCCGGCGCGCCAAGAAAGGATGGTCGTGAATATGGACAACCGTATCCGGATTGCCATTGTGGAGGACAATGAAAAAATCCGCCGAGAGCTTTCGGATTTGCTTTCGAGATACCAGTACGAGATTTACGCGCCCGCGTCTTTTGACGAAATCGCCGACGATCTGCTCGCTCACAACCCGCAGCTTATTTTGCTGGATATCAACCTGCCGGTATACGATGGATATTACGTGTGCAGGGAACTGCGCAAGCAGTCGCCGGTGCCGATTATCGTGGTGACCAGCCGGGACAGCGACATGGACGAACTGATGAGCATGAACCTGGGCGCGGATGATTTTATTACCAAGCCATACAATACGCAGATTCTGCTGGCGCGGATCGCGTCGGTGCTCAAGCGGGCGTACCAGGTGGATTCCTCCGCCCAGCTGACCCACCGGGATTTGACCCTCAGCCTGTCCCGCAGCATGGCTTCCTACCATGGGCGGGAAGTGGAACTGAGCAAAAACGAAACGCGGATTTTGCACCTGCTGATGAAGAACAGCCGGACGATTATTTCCCGGGAAGAGATGATGACCGACCTGTGGCAGACCGACGAGTTCGTGGATGACAATACCTTGACGGTCAATATCAACCGGCTGCGCAAAAAGCTGGAATCCATCGGCCTGGTGGATTATATCGTGACCAAACGGGGGCAGGGCTACATGGTGTGACGGTGCCGTGGGTTTCCTTTGGCCATGGAACGGAAGGGAGCGCAAAATGAAATTAACCGATTTTTTAAAGGACAAGTGGTTGTCGTTGGCGGTCCATTTGGCGGTCATGGCGTTTACCGGGATCTTCCTGAACGTGCAGGGCATCAGCGATTACGGCATCTCGTTTTTGCTGGGGCTGTACTTGTTGGGGCTGCTTGCCGCGCTGTGCTACGAATATTTCCGCAGGCGCCTGTATTACGGCAATGTGCGGCAGGCCCTTTCGCAGCTGGACAAAAAGTTTCTGCTGCCCGACATGCTGGACCCCGCCCCGTTTGCGGAAGGGGAAATCCTGCGGCAGGTGGTGTGTGAAACCGGCAAAGCCATGAACGACGAAATTGCGGGGTACCGGCGTGTGGCTTCCGAATACCGGGATTATGTGGAGATGTGGATTCACGAGGTCAAAACCCCCATCGCCTCCTCCAGGCTGATTATCGAAAACAACCGGTCGCCGGTAACCCAAAGCATTGGCGAGGAAATCGAAAAGGTGGATTATTACCTGGAACAGGCGCTTTTTTATGCCAGGAGCAGCGGCCTGGAAAAAGATTACCTGATTCGAAGGGTTTCCCTGCGGGAACTGTGCAACACGGTTATTCGCCGCAACGCCAAGCTGTTTGTGCAGCACAAGGTGGAGCTGGTAACCGAAGGGCTGGACCGCACGGTTTACACCGACAGCAAATGGATGGAATACGTGCTGATGCAGCTGGTGGTCAACGCGCTGAAGTACCGCGGGGATTGCCCGGTGGTCCGCCTGCGGGCCGAAGAGGAGAAAAGCCGGGTGCTGCTGTTTGTGGAGGACAACGGGATCGGCATTTCCGAGCGGGATTTGCCGCGGGTGTTCGATAAGGGATATACCGGCCAAATCGGGCGCCGGTATGCCAAATCCACCGGAATGGGGCTGTACTTATGCCGGCAATTGTGCGAAAAGATGGGCCTTTCCATCCGCATTCAAAGCAAGGAGGGGCAAGGTACGGCGGTGTGCGTGGTGTTTCCAAAAAGCAACATGCACCGCACGGAGGAGGATACGCTTACAAAATCGTAAGGCTCCCGTAAGGCATTTCGATGGCTGCCGGCCGCCGCGGGTGGTACACTAGTGTCAAACAAAGCAAGGGAGTTTTTTTAGTGGAACAGATTTTGCAAGTGAAAAATATCGAAAAATATTACGGCAATAAGGGCGGCAGCCTGACCAAGGCGGTGGACGACATCACCTTTTCGGTAGACCAGGGCGAGTATGTCGGCATTATGGGCGCGTCCGGCAGCGGCAAAACCACGCTGCTCAACTGCATTTCCACCATCGACCGGGTGACGGCCGGGCATATTTTTATCAGCGGGCAGGACATCACCGCCCTGCGCGCCAAAAGCCTTTCAAAATTCCGGCGGGAACAGCTGGGTTTTATTTTTCAGGACTTTAATCTGCTCGACACCCTGACCGCGTTCGAAAATATTGCCCTTGCGCTGACCATCATCAAAACGCCGGTGAATAAAATTGATAAAATGGTTCACCAGGTGGCGTACGACCTGGAAATTACCGAGGTGCTGAACAAATACCCGTACCAAATGTCCGGCGGCCAAAAACAGCGGGTGGCAAGCGCCCGGGCTATTGTTACCGACCCGTCGCTGATTCTGGCCGACGAACCCACCGGCGCGCTGGATTCCAAGTCCGCCCGCATGCTGCTGGAAAGCATGGAGCGGCTCAACCGGGAAAAGGCTGCCACGATTCTGATGGTAACCCACGACGCGTTTACCGCAAGCTACTGCAGCCGGATTTTATTCATCAAGGACGGCAAGCTGTTCAACGAGCTGCTGCGCGGCAGCGATACCCGCAAGCAGTTCTTTAATAAAATCATTGAGGTGGTCTCTCTGTTAGGAGGTGACAACAGCAATGTATTTTAAACTTGCGGCCAAAAATGTCAAAAAAAGCATCAAGGACTTTACCATCTACTTTTTAACGCTGACCTTCGGCGTTTGCTTGTTTTACGTATTCAATTCCATCGATTCCCAGCAGGCCATGCTGATCATCAGCAACGACCAGCGCGATATATTGCAGCTGATGACCCAGATGCTGGGGTATGTTTCGGTTTTCATTACCGTAATTCTCGGCTTTTTGATCATCTACGCCAACAACTTCCTCATCCGCCGCCGGAAAAAAGAGCTTGGCCTTTATATGACCTTGGGCATGGACCGGGGAAAAATCTCCCGCATCCTGATCGGCGAAACTTTTTTCATCGGCTTGTTTGCCCTTGCGGTGGGCTTAATCCTTGGCGTGTTCGCTTCCCAGGGGCTTTCGGTGCTCACCGCCCAGCTCTTCGGCGCCCAGTTAAGGCAGTTTCAGTTCATCTTTTCCCCAGGCGCCCTTTGGAAATCGGTGCTCTACTTCGGCATTATTTTTGTGGTGGTTATGATCTTCAATTCCATTGCGGTGTCCCGCTACCAGCTGATCGATCTGCTGTACGGCGGCCGGCGCAACGAAAAGCTGCGGGTCAAAAACCTTTGGGTTTCCATGATTTTATTTTTGCTTTCCGCCGCCTGCCTGGGCGCCGCCTACCACAAGGTGCTGACCGTTGGGCTGATGGGGCTTGACGGCATTGTGATATTGCTTGGCTGCGCGGGCACGCTGCTGTTCTTTTTGTCTTTGTCCGGGTTTTTGCTGCGAATCGTCAAAACCAGCAAAGGTCTTTATTATAAAGGGCTTAACATGTTCGTGCTGCGGCAGATTAACAGCAAAATCACCACCAATTCCGTATCGATGAGCGCCATTTGCATCATGCTGTTCATTGCCATTTGCACCCTGTCCTGCGGCGCGGGCATGGCCAACACCATGGCGGGGGACTTGTCGAAGACCACCCCCTACGACGCCAGTTTTACCTATGCTTATTACCTGAGCACCCCCAAACCCCTTTCCGGCACGCTGCAAGAATACATCGAGCAGAACGGAGCGCGCCTTTCGGACTACGCAAGCGATTACGCCGAATACACCTTGTATGAATCGGACGCGACATACGGCCAGCTCGCCACCGGAGACCTTACCCATGCCATCAAGTTCTTGACCCCGGAAGGGTTGGAGGCCATGAAGAAAACCCCGATTGCCATGATATCGGTCAGCGACTTCAACCGGCAGATGGCCTTGCAGGGCAAGGAACCGATTGCGCTGGGGGACGGCCAGTACGCCGTTGTGGCCAACTACAACCAGATGCGCGACATCTTAAACGACCATCTTTCCCGGGGCGGAACAGTAACCGTGAGCGGGACGACCCTTTCGCCGGCGATGAACCAGGCGCTGGATGACACCCTTTACACCACCCCCCAGGCGCTGGACACCGGCAGCCTGATTGTGCCCGACGCCATCGCACAAAGCGGTAAGATATACCAAAAGGGCCTGAACTTGCAGTATAAAGGTGACCCCCAGCAAATGGAATCCCGATTCCAGCAGGCAATAAAGCCGCTGGAAAACCGCTACCTGCATTATAACACCAAAATCTCCATCGTCGAAAACAGCGGCGGGCTGAAAGCGGTTATTTACTATATTGCGCTGTATGTGGGCATTGTGTTCCTGCTGACCAGCGCGGCGGTGCTGGCGCTCCAGCAGCTGTCCGAATCCACCGACAATGTCGAGCGGTACGACCTGCTGCAAAAAATCGGCGCGGAAAAGAAGATGATTCATCACGCGCTGTTCTGGCAAATCCTGATTTATTTTATGGTGCCGCTGACTTTGGCGCTGGTCCATTCCTATATTGGCATCAAGGTCTCCAGCGAAACCATCGAGCTGTTTGGCGCCATGGATATTTTCCAAAGCACCCTTTTCGGCGCCCTGTTCATTTTGGTTGTGTACGGGGGTTACTTTTTGGCTACCTACTTCGGCAGCAAAAACATCATTGCCAACAAGAAAATTAGATAGACATCATCCAAAACCGCAAAAC
>CABQAC010000169.1 GCA_902462035.1 uncultured Eubacteriales bacterium | reverse complement strand
AGCCCGCCGGTCCTTTTTTTGCCGAATACCGGGTATCAATCAAAGGGAATTAGTCGCCAAGCAGCCGGGCGCGGAATTTTTTGTTGCTGCGGTTGTACATATTCCGAATAACCGGAACACTGACCGCCGCCGTAAACACATAGCCGATGAGCAAGTCCTTGATGAAGGCGCCCATGATTTCACCCTCGCTCAGGAAATCCGGCACCGCCTGGAATGCGTCGAAGAAGGTAATGTCGTAAATTTTTGAAAATTCCGAATGAATGGCCCACGCCAGAGACATATAGTTGGCGGCAAAAAGCGCCAAAACAATAATAATCATGGTAATGACAATCCCCAGCTTGTCAATTTTGCCGCCCAGCAGTTCGTAGCCTTTGAGCGCCAGCACGGCGGTAACAAGCCCGATAATTCCCGCGATGTAACCCAGCTGCGCCACCAGCACCCAAAGTACGCCGCCGATCAGCGCGCCGATCAGCGCGCCCACAATACCGGTAACCATGTTTCCCTTGCGCAGCTTGGCCTGCTGTTCCTCGGCCGACATGCTGCTGACCGAGGCGTGGTAGCAATCCCCGCATAGCTGTACGCAGGCGCCGTTGATTTGACAAAGGGACAAGTCATCCTCTTTGCCGCAGTTTGCGCAGCTGTTGCGAAAAGCGTTGCGGCCCAAATAATCGGTTATCGCAGCCAGCGCGTCTTCGATGTTCTGGCGGTTGCGGTCGGTGTTGGCGAAGATTTTCATCTGCACCGTCACGTGGCCGTTATTCACCCCCGCATAGCGGATGTGGCCGCGGTCCTTTTTCAGCCCTTCCAGGTAAGCGGTAATGTCCTGTCCCAGCTGGGAATCGGTGGGTTTTGCCCAAAAGTGGACGGTGAAAAGACCCGCGCTGGCATTTTCCTCCACCGCGAAGGAATATTCCCGGTATGAACCGTAGATAATCCCTGTTTTGTCATACACCATCCCAGTCGCCGCCGCAACCTTGCTCAGTTTCCCCATTTTTATAACCATCCTTTCGCGCAGGGCGGAGCGATTCGGCCTGGTCCGGCTTGGACGAAGCGAACGGCTGCCGGTGCCGGGACAATGCCCCAAATCCGAAAGCCCGGACTCCCTCCTCCTGCTAAATTATCGCGTTGTTCTTGTTTATTTTACAGGAAAGGTATCAGTTCTTGTTCTCAAATGGTCAAAATCTTAAAAATTTTCACTTAATCGCCCGCCTGCAGCGCGTTCCGGCAGGATAAAATCCACCGCTCCCGGTCCAGCGGATTGACCCCACGGCGGCGGGTCTGCGCGCCCAGCTCCAGCGGGCAGGGCTGATAGCCGTCGAACCGGGTGGTCAGCACGCTGCGGCCGCCGGTGGCGGCCAATGTCACGCCATAGTCCATCGAGGACGCCACCGGAAGCCGGGCTTCCAGGGTAAAGGTAGCGCCGGATATCACCGGGCTGTCAAAGGCGCCCCGCATGGCAAGCACGTCGCCAATCACCCGGGAAAGCGCATCCTCGGGCGCGGTAATGCGCGCCAAAATCATTGGTTCGAGCAAGGTGGAGCCGGTATTCGTCAGGCCGTTCATCAGCGCCATGGGAGTGGCCACAAAAAAGTCCAGCGGGTGGGTGTGGATGGTATGGTGTTCCCCATCCACCAACGACACCTCCAGGTCGGTGACCTCCCAGCCATAAAGCCCCTGTTTCAAGCTCTCCCGCAGGCTGGTTTCAATATGGGTTTGGTACCGGTAAAACAGCTTGTTGTTGGGCACGTCCGCGCGGTAGGACAGCCCGCTTCCCCGGGGGCCGGGCTTGATTTCGAACTTGACCACCGCCCAGCAGGGCTTGGGCATGGTATAAGCCTCGAACCCTATGCCGGGCTTTGTGGGAGTCTCCCGGTAAATCACCGCCGGCTTGGTGAAAAAAACATCCAGCCCGTACCGTTCTTTGAGCAGGGAGCCCACCACCTCCAACTGGATGACGCCGGTAATACGGACGGCAGCCTCCCGCTCGTCCGGGTCCCATTCCACCTCCATCAGCGGATCCTCGTCGGACAATTCCCGCAGGGCGGCGACCATGGCGGTCATCTGCCCGGGTTCGGAAGGGAACACGCCCACCTTTAGCAGCGGCTGGGCTAAAGAATAACGCCGGTTTTGCAGGTATTCGCCCACCGCGTCCCCAGCCCGCAGGCCGGAAAGGCCGTATACCGCCGCCATATCCCCAGCCTGAAGTTCGCCCACGTCGGTCTGCTTGCCCCCGCTGAGCCGGCGGATCTGGGTAATTTTTTGGGCTGTGCCCAGGGCGGGCACCATTACCTCGTCCCGGTTGCGCAGCACACCACCGAACAGCCGCACATGGGCGGCCTTGCCCATGGTTTTATCGTGGGTGATTTGGTAAACCACCCCGGACAGGGCGGCCTTTGGATTCCCGCTTGAGGGAATCAGCGCGCAAACCGCGTCCAGCAGTTCGCCTGCGCCCAGCCCCACCGCCATGCTGCCGTACAACAGAGGAATCGCCTTTCGCTCCGCGGTAAGCCGTGCCAGTGCCTTTTGCAGCGATGCCGGGCTCTGGGGCTTTTCTTCTAAAAAATCAGCCATCAACTGATCATCGAGTTCGGCCAGTCCTTCGTACACCGCGCCGTTCTGGGGCGGCAGCAACCCGCAGTCCCGGCTGCCTTGGCCAGTTATCCGCTGCAGCGGCAGGATGGACGGAGAAAATTTTTGCCGTAAATTTTGGAGCAGCGCCCCGGTGTCGCAGCCAGGCCGGTCAATTTTATTGACAAACAGCAGGGTTGGGATGGAAAGGGCGTCGAGCGCCTCCCACAAAACCTCGGTGTGGGCCTGAATACCCTCCGCGGCGGAAATGACCAGCACCGCGCCGTCCAGCACCGACAGGCTGCGTTCCACCTCCCCCGCAAAATCCACATGGCCGGGGGTATCGATGATATTGACCCCATAGCCCTTCCAAGTCAGGGAAACCGAAGCGGCCCGGACCGAGATGCCCCGCTGCCGTTCGATGGACAGATAGTCGGTTTGGGCGGTACCGTCGTCCACGCTGCCCTTTTTGCGGGTTTGGCCGCTTAAAAACAGCAGCTGTTCGGTCAGGCTTGTTTTCCCCGCGTCCACGTGGGCCAATATCCCTAAGTTGATCATCATGGGCCATCCCCTTTCGTCGCCTTTCAGTATACCGAAAAAACAAAAGAACGGCAAGCGGCCGCCAGGGGGAATAAAATCAAGATATTCCAATAATCCCGGTATAAAAAGGAAGGGAACCGCACATCCTATCGGTTGGAACAGCAAACAAAGGCTTGACTTTTTAGCGGCGACTGTTTATAATAAGTTTCGCTGGTTGCCAAACCAATCAGATTGCGGAATTGTGTAATGGTAGCACGACAGACTCTGACTCTGTTTGTCTGGGTTCGAATCCTAGTTCCGCAGCCACCAAAAAAGCCCCGAATGCCGCTTGAAATGCGGCATTCGGGGCTTTTTCTTTGCAACGAAAGAAACAAGACGACTGCGCTGACCTTCTGAAACAACCGCGTTCAGGGTATTCATAAAGGACCGGCCCGAACGCCGGCTTTTATAAAATACCGCCTGCTTGTTTTTTATAATCGCGGGGGGAAACCCCTATCTTTCCTTTAAAGTAATGGGAAAAATAATGTTCGTCTGCGAATTTTAGCTTTTCCGCAATCTGCTTTGTGGACAGCCGTGAATTTTGCAGCAGAATTTTGGCTGTTTCGATCCGCCGCTCCATCAAATAAGCGTATGGGGTCATGCGGTATTCCTTTTTAAAAACCCGGATGATTTGAGAAGGGGACAAATGCACTTTTTCCGACAGTTCCGCCAGCGTCATCTTTTTTTCCAGCGCGTTGTCCAGCGCCGCCTTGATCAGAAGGGCGTCTGCGCAAAGGGCGCCACGGCCGGCCAGCGACATGGCGGCCCGGCCGATAATTTCGTGGAGAATCCAAGCTGCCTGGCGGCAGACAGCGGCATAGTCAATCTCCAGCCGGCAAAGGGAATAAAGCTTTTCAAACAGGCTGAAACAATCAAACCCCGGGAACACGGTCTGCCCATCCAACGGGTAAAGCTCCAGCAGCTTGTCCATCAAGGGGCCTTTCACATTGATCCATATTTTTTCCCAGGGATTGTCCCCGCTGGAGAAATAGCGATGCGCGCTCCCCCTGCGCAGCAGGTAGAAATCCCCCTTAGAGGGGTGGTATTCTTTCCCGCCCTGGCAGAGCGTGCCGGTACCCTGGATGATATATTCCAAAACGTAAATCTGCGAATGGGCGCGATGGATCCGGTAGCTGCCGTCACAATAGGAAACGCCCATGGCCTGAATATTGACCGGAAGAGACGCGTCCTCGAAGGGAAACGCAATAATATCCTCGTGCATGCGCAGATTCCTCACTTTTTTGCCGGTATTACGCCTTGAACCCGGTTATTCTCTTTATTATAATACAAGTATCAAAAGGCGGCAAGCACGAAAAGGATCGTATGAGGTGACGGTGAATGAATCTTCCAAGGCCAGAGTACCCCCGACCGCAGCTGTTTCGAAACAGCTGGATGAACCTAAACGGCGAATGGGATTTTGAATTTGATTTTTCGTGTTCCGGGATCGACCGGAAAATCTATCAAAACCCTGTGTTTTCCAAAAAGATCCTTGTCCCCTTCTGCCCGGAAAGCAGGCTGTCGGGAATCGCGTTCCAGGATTTCATCCCGGCGGTATGGTACAAAAGGGAAGTATCCCTGGCCAAGGAACAGCTGGCCGGCCGGGTATTGCTCCACTTCGGCGCGGTGGATTATCACTGCGAGGCCTGGGTCAACGGGCAACATTGCGGCTGCCATGACGGCGGG
>CABQAC010000168.1 GCA_902462035.1 uncultured Eubacteriales bacterium | reverse complement strand
TGCAGACGGTACACGATGTTACGGTGGTTACCGACTGGAGCGAAGAAAGCATTCGTGCCGGATTTGAAACAGCGGAAAAAGCCTTTTTTATCCTGACAAATTCCCGCAGCTTTACCGCGGAGGAAACCGCCCGGGCCCACCGGGAGGTCGCCCGAAACGTGTGCAGGGTGGCGCGGGCGCTTCATCAGGATTTCCTTCTGGTAAGCCGCGGGGATTCCACCCTGCGCGGCCATTATCCGCTGGAAACCGAAACCCTGCGGCAGACGCTGGAAGAAATGGGGGAGGCCCCTTTCGACGGCGAGGTGCTGTGCCCCTTCTTCCCGGAGGGCGGACGGTACACCGCGGGAAATATCCATTACGTCAACGAAAAAGGCGTGCTGGTGCCCTGCGGAGAAACCGAGTTTGCCAGGGATAAGACCTTTGGCTATCATTCCTCTGACCTGGGACGCTGGGTAGAGGAGAAAACCCACGGCGCATACCGGGCCGCGGACTGTACGTTTATAACCCTGGAGCAGCTGCGCCGGGGGGATGTGGACCAGATTGCGGCGCGGCTTTGCGCGGTAACCGGCTTCCAAAAGGTTGTGGTCAATGCTTTGGACTACAGCGACGTGACGGTGTTTTGCGCGGCGCTTTACCGCGCCCTTTCCAAAGGCAAACGCTTTTTGTTCCGTACCGCCGCCGCTTTTGTCAAGGTGGCGGCCGGCGTGACCGACCAGCCGCTGTTGGGCAGGGAGCAGCTGCTGGCCCAAACCGGCACGAAAGGCGGGCTGGTGGTGGCAGGGTCCCATACCCAGAAGACCACAGCCCAGCTGACTGCGCTGCATACGCTGCCCCAGGTTGTGAACGTGGTGTTCAACCAGCATTTGGTATTGGAGCCGGAGGCGGTATTTCAGGCGGAGATTGACCGGGTAATCGGCGAATGTACGTCCCTGCTGAGCGAAGGAAAAACGGTTTCGGTCTGCACGCGGCGGGAACGGCTGGATTTAAACAGCGGCGACAAGGAGGATGAGCTGCGGATTTCGGTGAAGATTTCTGACGCAGTAACTTCGATTGTGGCCCGGCTGCAGATACAGCCCGCCTTCTTAATCGCCAAGGGCGGCATTACCTCCAGCGACATCGGCACCAAGGCGCTGCGGGTTAAGCGGGCGCGGGTGGCGGGCCAGGTTAAGCCGGGTATTCCGGTTTGGCGCTGCGGCGCCCAAAGCAAATTCCCCGGCCTGCCCTACATCATCTTCCCCGGCAACGTGGGGGAGGAAAATACCCTGAAGGAAATTGTCGCGGGGCTGACCGATTGATAAGACTCCATGGGAACCGGCAAAGGAAAGAGGAAATAATAGGATGAGAAAAGTAATCATATCCGTAGCGCCCACATCGGCGCTTTCCAAAACCATCGATCCCCAGGCGCTGGCGGCCGAGGTAACGGCATGCGCCAAAGCCGGGGCGGGTATGGTCCACATGCATGTTCGCGACCGGCAGGGCAATTTGACCGACGATATTTCGGTCTTCCGCGAGACGGTGGAGGAAATCCGCAAGCAGAGCGACATTGTCATTCAGGCGTCCACCGGCGGCGTGTCCGGTATGAACATTGAGCAGCGGTGCCAGCCGCTGTATTACGACAAGGTGGAAACCGCGTCGCTGAACGTGGGATCGGTCAATTTGGGGGAGGCCGTTTACCAAAACCCCATTGCTGATGTGCGGTACTGCGTGCAGAAAATTAAGGAACAGCACAAATATCCCGAAATCGAGGTGTTCGAGATCGGTATGATTCAAGCGGTGATGGAATTGGACCAGGAATTTAACCTGCCCAAACCCCTGCTGTTCGATATTGTGCTGGGCCACAAGGGGGAAGCGCCCGCCACCATCGACGCGCTGATTTCCATGCGCAAGTTTATTCCCAAGGACGCGCTGTGGGGCTTTACCCACGCATACCGGCGGGATTACACTTTAATGGCGGCGGCGATCGCGATGGGCGCCAGCCTGGTGCGCATCGGTTTTGAAGACAGCAATTATTACGACGAGTCGGCCTTTGCCAAAAGCAATGTGGAACTGGTGGAGCGGGTGGCGCATTTGATCCGGTCCATCGGCCTGGAAGTGGCTACGCCCGACGACGTGCGCGCCATGTTCCGGCTGGGGGATCCCGATGCGGAATTGGCGAAAAAAATCGCCGCCGTGCTGCGGCAGATCGGGCGCGACGAGTCTACGCCCGCCCGCATCCGCGATCTTTTGAACGGATAATTGAAACGACATATGGGGGACATGATATGACGCATAAGGAACGTTTTTTCGCTACCCTCGCATATCAGCCGGTAGACCGGCCCGCCAGCTGGCTGGGCCTTCCCGTAGACAGCGCGATCCCCGGCCTGCTCCAATATTTTGGCGCGGCGGATATGGGGGAACTCAAACGGAAAATCGACGACGATGTGTATCCGGTGGAAATGCCGTATCATTCCCCTACAAGTAACGCCATTTACGCGGCGTTCGACTTTTCCAAGGAATCGGTTGGCGCTGGGGACGAACGGACCCTGACCGCCCCCGGCTTTTTCGAGGAAATGACGGATCCCGCGCGGGTGGATGAATTCGATTGGCCGGATCCGGAACAATATATCGATCCGGAAGAGTGCCGCCGCGCGGTGGCACAGCTGCCGGACGATTACGCCAAGGTCGGCATCATCTGGTCCGCCCATTTTCAGGATGTATGCGCCGCTTTCGGTATGGAGACCGCTCTGGTGAACATGCTGGTAGAGCCTGATATTTTTCGCGCGGTACATGATAAAATTACCGCGTTTTACCTGAAAGCCAACGAAATTTTCTTTGAAGCGACCAAAGGTATGCTGGACGCGGTGCTGATCGGCAACGACCTGGGCAGCCAGCGCGGGCTGATGATTTCGCGGGAAAACGTGCGGGAATTTGTCATTCCGGATACCGTACGGCTGATTCGCCAAGCCCAGCAATACGGATTAAAGGTGATTCATCATTCCTGCGGTTCCATCTTCGAAATCATTCCCGATCTGATCGAAGCCGGTGTGGATGTGGTGCATCCGATCCAGGCGCTGGCTAAAAACATGGAGCCTTGGCGCCTGAAGGAGCATTTCTACGGCAAGGTAGCTTTCTGCGGCGGGGTAGATGCCCAGGATTTGCTGGTACGCGGAACGCCGGACCAGATTCGGGCCAAGGTAAAGGAGCTTAAGGGTATCTTCCCAACCGGGCTGGTGATTTCCCCCAGCCACGAGGCGATTTTGCCCGATGTGCGGCCGGAAAATGTGGCAGCGCTGTTCGAAGCGGTTCATTCCTGACAAATAAGGCCCGGGCGGTTTGCTTTTCCGCCCGGGCTTTATCTTTGATAATTTCCGTTATTTGTGTTTGCGGCCTGCCAATCCCGCAATTTCGTCGATGGTAATGCTTTTAATGTGGCGGACAATACCCCATTCGGTATCCTGATGGAAGGTACAACGGATGGTGATGGGCACATAACTCATCATAAAAACTGGGAAAAAGAAAATTCCGCCCAAAGACCGCCGTATGTCCTTTTTTTGAATGACTACGCACATTATGGCGACCAGCGCAAAAGCCAGATAAGCGGAACCAAAGGAAATCAACGATGTTGCCGCGATATAAGACAAGTCGAACGCCCCGCGGCTGATGATAATAAGAATATTGACCACAATGGCCAACGCGTACCCCAGCACAAAAGCGAGCTGCATGATTTGTATGGCAAAAAACAAAAGCATATCCAGGCAAAGGGCGCTGCGCTTGCAGAATACGCCCCCCAAAAGGGCTTTGCCATAGGCTTGCAGGCCGTGAATCAGCCCGCTGGTCCAGCGGCTGCGCTGCCGCATGGAGTCCAAAAAGCGCAGCGGCTGTTCGTCGAACACCACCGCCTCCGGCACACAGACGATTTTTTCGTGTCTCAGCGCGCATTGCAAAGAAAACTCGATATCCTCGGCCAGCGTAACCGTATGCCAGCCGCCCCATTCGCGAATCAGTTCGCTGGTAAAAGCAAAGCCGCTACCGCTGATAATGGCGGACAGCCCCACCGCGTTGCGGGGCCGGTTGTAAAACAGGTTGACCATCCAGTAATAGATGGAATAAGAAGAGGAAACGGCGGTATCGTAAGGATTTTTGCTGTCCCGGCTGCCCTGCACCACCCTGGCGCCCGCGCATAGTTCCCGGTTCATTTCGGCAAAAAAATCGGGGTGCACCAGGTTGTCCGCGTCGAAAATACAAAAAGCGTCGTAGCTTCCTTGTTTAAGCAGCGTATCCACAGCGAAGGAAAGCGCTTCCCCCTTCGAACGAATGGGGCCCGCCGGTTCTAAAATAGCCGCGCCCGCCCGTTGGGCCGCCCCCTTGGTATCGTCGGTACAATTGTTGGGGATGACAATGATATCGAGCAGTTCCGCTGGATAACGCTGCTTGCGCAGGCTTTCTACCAGGTTTGGAACAACCGCTTCCTCGTTGCGCGCGGGAATTAAAACGGCGAACTTATGGTGCCGGGCCGCTTCGGGCCTTGCCTTCCGCTTTTTAAAATAAAACAGCGCCATGATGGCATAGTAAGCGGCGTAAAGCAAAAACAGCCCGCAGATCGACCATTGCAGGACGATCAGGATGACAATGGCGGTGGACATCAGTCACATCATTCCTTAACAGGTGTTTTGAAAGATCGGTTTTTCATTATACAGGGCGTTTTGCCCTGTTGCATTATAGCATTACAGGGACAAGAAAGCAAACCCCGTTATGCCGGGCCTTTGCGGCGGGAGAATACCCAGTTATTTTACAACGGCGGGCAGTCCCTGTCAAATCCGGCACGGCAAAAAAGCGCCGCGGCATCGGTCCGCGGTTG
>CABQAC010000167.1 GCA_902462035.1 uncultured Eubacteriales bacterium | reverse complement strand
CCGCCCCCAATCGTTTTACGATTGGGGGCGGTTCTTTTTCCATGATAGCGGCTTGCAAAAGCCCGCCGAAAACAGGAAAGAGGAAAAAAGAGGGCGGCAGCCTTTTATAGGGCGCCAGCGGCCTTTTATTTTGCCCGGAATTTCAGCGGCAAAAAAATTTGCTGCTGCGAGATACCCAGCGCCTGATCAATTATTCCGTCGGGGTTTGGCATATTACACATCCCGCTTTTCGGAAAATCGCCATATTCAAAGACTTCGCTGTTGTTGATCCATGTGAACATACAACCGATTGTTTCCTCTAGGTCATCGTTGTTCTTTTCGTCGCCTGTGCCAACCAAAAACATTCCGCCGGGGAATTCAATAATTTCATAAGGCGCAGTGTCTGCTTCCGTTACATTCTCGCGGACGGCTAATACCCAAACAGATGTGTTAATGTCTTGATTTTCGTGCCATAAAAAATCCTGCGGCTCAAAAAGATGCTCTTTCAATAAATTTTTATGATTCTGCACCCACGTGTTAAAGCTCTCGCCATCGCCGCCGTCGCCAAAGATCTGGCCAAGCGTTTTCACCCCGGACGAAACCGCGCGGAATTTTGGTATCTCTACCAAACGCATATTCTGCAGTTTGCTCATTGTAACCATCCTTTCTCGTACAAATTAGAATAATATCGTTTCTTGTTCTTGTGTAAGGAGTAAAGGGTTTCCGCAATTTGGAACCAACGGAATTGGCGCCCGGTTGGCGTATTCGTGCGCGTGTGCCGGAGCAAAAAAGGCCGGATGGCGCGCTACAGATTGGCACGTGCACGGGAAAGCGCCAAAACCGCGCGCTGTTCTTCTTCTTGGCAGCGGTCCACAATTTGGACCAGCTCCGTTCTGATTTGGGGATGGAAAAATTTTTCCCGGTCAAATTGCGCCGCGCCAGGAACAAGACCAACCTTTGCAATGTATTGGAACATCATTTGGTGAATCTGGTCGAAGGCGGCGCGAGCCTGATTTAAAGGTTCCTTGGCGCGTGGCAAAAACTCCATTGCCTGCTGCATAAAGCGCGCCGCGTAAAACCGCCTTTCCGCATAATCGCACCACAGCGGGTCGATGACTTCCATCAGCTTTTCCGTTATGCCAGCCTGATTGCAGTCTTCCGCGCGCAGTGGGGTCCAGGTGCAGGGAATAACCCGGCTGCCGGACGCTTCGCGGAAGGTCTGTTCCAAAGGCTGGGATAAAATCCGCCTCCAGTTTTGATAGAACAGGGCATTGCGCATGCCCTGTCCATTGCTGAGGTAAGCGTAAGCCCCTTGCACGCCCGCTTTGTATACGGCGCCCAATTCCGCAGGCACATCGCGCTGGCCGGGGATGGCAAGCAAGGTTGAGTCGTGATACCAATTGGCGCTTTTGGTTAAAATCGGTTGGGGATTTGCGCTGTCATCAAACGGAAAGTACCCCCAATTAATAAGGGTCCTGCCATTTCCTTCGTAGCCCATTACAGCGCCGCCAAAGCACCAATCATCCAGTCTGTTGCAAACGATTACCGGTCGCTGCGTCTGCGAAATAGCGGATACCACTAGGTTTTCCATGGCGTCCTTGGACAAGTAATCCAGACCGCCGCACGCACGCGCTGTGTAAACCTGGCAGGGGTAACCCAACGTTTGGAACATTGTCTGGACATCGTCTTTCGAAGGCAGCGATACCGCGGGCTGGTAAAGTTCGCCGCAAAGGCTTGCCAAAATGGTATAGGCCTGCTGTGGATGATTGCTTTGGCCCGTAAATTCCAAAAACGACCACGCGGACATTGCCACACGCAGGGTTCCCGGCCCCTTTACCCCCTTGTAAAAAAGCTGTTCCGGTTGTTTCCGGGCTAAAAGAGCATTCCCCTGACTCATGGAGACAACCCTTCTTTCTCTGCAATCGATCGTGCCTTTGGGGCAGCAAGCCAACCGGTGCGGAAAACGTTTAGCGGCAGACGGAGGTATCCCGTGGAATTTTTGAAAAGCGCGCGAAAACGATTCCTGTGATTCGTATTGGTATTTGATTGCGATATCGAGGATACGGACTTGTCCATTTGTCATTTCCGCCGCCGCTAAGGTTAATCTTCGATTGCGGATATAAGTGGCTAGGGGCATATTAAAAATAAAAGAAAAAGTCCGCTGGAGATTATAGTAGGAACAGCAGGCGATTTTACAGATTTTAGCCTCGTCAATACGATCGGTTAAATGGTCCTCGATGTAATCGATTACGGCCATCAGCCGTTGCGTCCAGTCCATATGCCCCCTCCCTTCGAAAAGCATTGTAACAGGATCGGCCGGATAAAGTATGATTTTTTGTGCCCAAATCAATCACGCCGGTTTATCGGCGGCAGCCCCGATGAATCTTCCTTTACGAGATTGACGGGGTCTTGCTGCGGGCCCTGTTGGCGGCTTCTACCGCCAGTTGATCGCAGCGTTCGTTTTCCGGGTGGCCGGCATGGCCTTTCACCCAAACGACGGTCACTTGGTGAACGCCGCACAGGCGGAGCAACGCTTCCCATAAATCGGAATTCAGGGCGGGTTCGTTCTTATTGCGCATCCAGCCGTTGGACTGCCACTTTTTTGCCCAGCCCTTGTTGATGCCGTTACAAAGATATTGGGAATCGCTGTAAAGCGTTACTTCGCACGGCTCCTTCAGCAATTTTAGCGCTTCGATGGCGCCGCTGAGCTCCATGCGGTTGTTGGTGGTTTCGGCAAAGCCCTGGGAAAGTTCTTTTTCGTGTGCGCCGAACCGCAGGATGGCGCCAAAGCCGCCCGGCCCGGGATTGCCGGAACAGGCGCCGTCGGTAAAAATGTCCACATGCTTCATCACAAAGGTTCCTTTCGATTGTTCCAGTCCTGTATAGCGCTGGAAAAATAGGTGAAAAATGAAATAGGGCCGCATACGGCACGCATTCGCGCGTGGAATAAGGGAACAAGGAGGAAGAAAGGAAAAATAGCCGCCGCGCAAAAACGCCGTGGCGTCAAGGCTTTGCGTTGACGCTGCGCTATCGAAAAACGCGCGGGACCAGGAGTTTTCGGTTCCGCAAAAAGCGGATGCGGGGCGAAACCGCCGCACGAAAACGCCGCGGCGTCAAGGCTTTGCATTGACGCCATTATACCATACCGCACAGGGTTGCGCCATCGAAAAAACGGGGGCTTTCCCCAAAGGGGGCGTCCCTTGACAGGGATCCGGATTCGCGTTAAAATGAGATATCCATAAATTTTGCAGCCATGGTTTGTTTTAAACATGGCGCATCGGATTATGATTGTTTTAGCCGTGTGCTTTGCTATATTCATTTAGAAAAGTTGTTCGGTAGAAATAATAAATAATGGGAGAATGAATCCCCGTTCCCCAACCGGATATCCGGCGCGGCACCGTTGCAGCGCCGGCAGGGGTGCGTTGTCCACAAATGAAAATGGAGGTACTTTTGTGATACCCGAAAACAAAAAAGAACAAGAGGAAAAGGGCGTTAAAAAAGAGAAAGCGCCAAGCCCCAGAAAACCGTCGGGCCAGCGTAGGCAGAAGCCCAAGCAGCCGAAGGAGCAGCAGCCGGAAAAGCGGGAAAAGAAACAGGAACAGCCCGCCGCCCCGGCCGCGAATAAGAGCGATTCGCCCAGGACGAGAAGCCAGCGGGGCGGTAGAGGCCAGGGGAAGTCGAGCGCCAAGAAGATTAAAATATCTTTTTTGGGCGGGCTCAACGAGATCGGAAAGAACCTGACCGTCTACGAGTACGAAAACGATATCATTCTGGTGGACTGCGGCATGGCTTTCCCGGACGGGGAGATGCCTGGCGTGGATTTGGTTATTCCGGATTTTTCTTATCTGGAAAAGAACCGGGATAAAATCCGCGGCGTGCTGCTGACTCATGGGCACGAGGACCACATCGGCGCGCTGCCCTACCTGCTAAAATCATTAAACGTGCCGATTTTCGGCACCCGGCTTACCCTGGGATTGGTGGAAGGCAAGCTGCGCGAGCACAACTTGCTGGAACGGGCCAACCTTAACGTGGTCAATGCAGGGGGAACGGTTAAACTGGGCGCGTTCCAGGTGGAATTTATCCGGGTGAACCATTCCATTCCCGACGCGGTGGGCTTTGCTATCCGTACCCCTGCAGGCACCATTGTGATGACAGGCGATTTTAAAATCGACTGTACCCCCATCCAGGGCGAAATGATCGACCTGGCGCGGTTTTCGGAACTGGGCCAGGAAGGTGTGCTGGCCCTGCTGGCCGATTCCACAAATGCCGAACGGCCTGGGTTTACCATGTCCGAACGGACGGTGGGCGGCTCCTTCGACACCTTGTTCAAGCGGGCGGAAAAGGAGCGTATCATCATCGCTACCTTTGCGTCCAATATACACCGGGTGCAGCAGATCATCGACTGCGCGGAAAAGTACGGCCGCAAAGTCGCCCTTTCCGGCCGCAGTATGATCAACGTGGTGGGCGTCGCCATGGAGCTTGGGTATTTAAAGGTGCCCGACGGCCTGCTTATCGACCTGAACCTGCTTAACCGTTACCCGAAGGACCAGGTGGTGCTCATCACCACCGGCAGTCAAGGCGAACCGATGTCCGCGCTGACCCGCATGGCCTATTCTGACCACCGCCGGGTGGAGGTGGGCCCGGGCGACTTTATCATCATTTCCGCCAACCCCATCCCTGGCAACGAAAAAACGGTGGGCGCGGTGATCAACGAACTGCTCAAACTGGGGTGCGAGGTGGTCTACGAGTCGATGTACGAGGTGCATGTCTCCGGCCACGCATGCCAGGAAGAGCTGAAGATTATGCTGGGCATTACCAAACCGAAGTATTTTATTCCGGTTCACGGCGAGCAAAAGCATATGGCAAAGCACGCGCAGCTGGCC
>CABQAC010000166.1 GCA_902462035.1 uncultured Eubacteriales bacterium | reverse complement strand
CCGCGCCCTGCCTCTTGCCGATATTTTAAAAATATCCGCCGAGGAGCTCACCTTTTTAACCGGCTGCCAAAATGTGCGGGAGGGGATGGATCGTCTGCAAACCAGTTATGGATTTCCGGCAATTCTTTGTACATTGGGTCCCAAAGGCTGCGCCGCTATCGTCGGCGCCCATTTCATCGCCCTTCCCGCTTATCCCGCCCACACCATCGACACCACCGCCGCGGGCGACGCGTTTACCGGCGCGTTTTTATGCCGGCTGGCGGAGATGCGCCATTCCTTGGCCGAACTGACCAGGGAAGAGGTCGATCAGTTGGTCCGTTTCGCCAACGCGGCGGGCGGCCTGACCACCGCCAAAAAAGGCGCGATCAGCGCGCTTCCCTCCCGGCGGGAAGTGGACCAAGCCGCGGCAGAGCCCCTGCCCGAAATGACAGAAGAAAAGGAGCTGTAGTCATCATGTCCATTCAAATCCATGCGGAGACCGGCGTTCTTACCCTGCAAACCGCCCATTCCACCTATCAGATGCAGATCGCGGAATTCGGCCACCTGTTGCACCTGTACTACGGGCCCCGCATTGACAACGAGGAACTGACCTACCGGGTGCCGCGTGGGGGCTTCAGCTTTTGCCCAACCCCGGCAGAGGTTGGAAACAAGCGAACTTTTTCCTTGGACTTCGCCCCGCAGGAATATTCTTCCGCCGGAGTGGGCGATTTCCGCACCCCCTGCCTGGTCCTCGTTCATGCAGACGGATCCCGCGCCGCCGATCTGCGGGTAGAATCCTACCGGGTGGCTGAAGGTAAGCCCGGCCTGCCCGGCCTGCCCGCGGTCCATTGCCCCGAACAGCAGGCCCAGACGCTGGAAATTCTTCTGCGGGAAGTGGCCAGCGGGATCAAAGTGGCGCTGCGCTATTCCGTGCTTGAAAACCAGGATGTGATCACCCGCTCCTGCCGGGTAATCAACCAGGGCAATTCCCCTGTCCGGTTGGAAACCTGTTTGTCCGCCTGTCTCGATTTTCCCGAGTCTGACTTCGATTGGATCACCTTTTACGGCCGGCACGCCATGGAGCGCAATGTGGAGCGGGCGCCACTGCGCCACGGCGTGCAAACAGCCGGCAGTATACGCGGCGCCTCCAGCCACCAGCAAAATCCTTTCGTCATTTTATGCGACCATAACGCGGATGAAACGACCGGCAACTGCTACGGTTTGTGTTTTGTGTACAGCGGCAATTTTTCCGCCTGCGCCGAAGTGGATCAGTTTGGCCAGACGCGTGTAACCATGGGAATCCATCCGGATGGCTTTACTTATCTGCTGAACCCAGGGGAAGATTTTCAGACTCCGGAAGCAGCGCTCGCCTTTTCCGCCGGCGGGCTTGGCGGCCTTTCTCACCTCTACCACCATCTGATTCGGGAAAACGTCTGCCGCGGCGAATATCAATTCAAGCGGCGTCCGGTTCTCATCAACAACTGGGAGGGCACCTATTTTGATTTTGACGACGATAAGCTGGTGGAAATCGCATCCGAGGCCTCTCGGTTCGGCGTGGAAATGCTGGTGATGGACGACGGCTGGTTCGGCAGGCGCAACAGCGACGACTGCAGCCTGGGCGACTGGGTGGTCAACACCCAAAAACTGCGGGGCGGCCTGGACGGGTTATGCCGCCGGATTAACGCGTTGGGCATGAAGCTGGGCATCTGGTTCGAACCGGAAATGGTTTCCGAAGACAGCGACCTGTACCGCGCCCATCCCGACTGGTGCCTGCGCATTCCCGGCAGGCCCGGCGCCCTAAGCCGCTTTCAGCTGGTGCTGGATTTTTCCCGCCCCGAGGTGGTGGAGCATGTGTACGGCGCTATGCGCAGTATTTTATCCAGCGCAAACTTGGAATACGTCAAATGGGATATGAACCGGCACCTGACCGACGTATGGTCCGCCGCCCTTCCGCCGGAACGGCAGGGCGAAGTGTCCCACCGCTACGTACTGGGGGTATACCGCTTGCTCGAACGCCTGACAGGCGAATTCCCCCACATCTTATTTGAAGGCTGTTCCGGCGGCGGCGGCCGGTTTGACGCAGGAATGCTTTATTATACGCCGCAAATTTGGTGCAGCGACAACACCGACGCGGTGGACCGGATCCAAATTCAGTACGGCACTTCCTTCTGTTACCCCATTTCGGCCGTGGGATCCCATGTTTCCGCCTGCCCCAATCACCAAACCGGTCGGTTCATCCCCCTTCACACCCGGGGAATTGTAGCAATGGCCGGGACTTTCGGCTTGGAACTTGACCCCAGCAAACTGTCCGCGGCGGAAAAAGAGGAAATTACCCGCCAAGTAGCCGATTACAAACGGTACGGCGATTTGATTCAAGCGGGAGAATACTACCGTTTATCTTCTCCCAAACAGAACGCTGATTACGCGGCTTGGCAGTTTGTCTCTCCCAGCCGGGACCGCGCCCTTTTGTGTTTTGTTTGCTTACGGCCGCGGGTTAACCAGCTTCCCCTGCCGCTTCGCCTGCGCGGGCTGGACCCGGCGGCGCGCTACCGCGTGCGTGTGCCGGGGCAGGCGGAAGAAGTCCATTCCGGCCAAGCGCTGCACCACGCGGGGCTGATGCTGCCCCAGTTGCAGGGGGATTACCCGGCAATCGCCGTGGAACTAGAAAAAATTTAACCGGCGCAACACCCAAACCAGGCCCGCACCATGGTGCGGGCCTGGTTTTTTTCCGCCGCATAACAGGTCTGTGCCCCACATATATATGGGGCAGAGGATTTTGCAGGAAAGGGTGTTTAGGTTGAAATGCTTACCAGAAGAACGGGCTATCATCCTGGCGGATTTTATCATCGAAAACAACGCGACGGTGCGGCAAGCGGCAAAACAGTTCGACATCTCCAAATCTACCGTACATAAGGACATCACCGAGCGGCTCAAACACATGAACCCGTCGCTCCACGCCCAAGTACGCGGCATTTTAGAGTTCAACAAGGCCCAGCGGCATATCCGGGGCGGCCTTGCGACCCAAAAAAAATATTCGGACGAAGCAAAAGTCAAGTCCCATTCGCTGTGACCCGGCCCCCGGTCCCTGCGAATAGGCGGAGGCCGGGGCTTTCTTCTTCTCCCCCGCGGGACAAACCCGCAAAAAAAAGCGCGCCGGTTTTACGGCGCGCTGCTTATGAATAGGAAGTCCGGGCAATTACCGCTGGGCCAGCGGCACATATGCCTGGTGCCGGGAAAGCGATTTGTACGCCGGGCGGATAATCCGGCCGCCGGTCAGCGCTTCCTCGATGCGGTGGGCACACCAGCCCGCCATGCGGGAAACAGCGAACATAGGGGTGTAAAGATCGCTGGGAATCCCCAGCATATCGTAAATCAAGCCGGAATAAAAATCCACATTGGCCGAAATGACCTTGACGTCCCCTTTGACTTTGGCAAACGCTGCGGGAGAAAGCCTTTCCACCCGTTCAAACAGTTCCAGTTCTTTCGTCATGCCGCGCTGGGCCGCCAGCGTGCGGGCGCGTTCCTTCAGGATCACCGCCCGGGGGTCGGACAACGTATAGATGGCGTGCCCCATGCCATAAATCAGGCCGGAAAAGTCGCCCGCCTGCTTTTGTACGATTTTTTCCAGGTACGCGGCCAATTCGTCTTCGTCTTCCCAATCCTTGACCTGCTCCTTGATTTCGGTCATCATTTCCATGACCTTGTGGTTGGCGCCGCCGTGACGCGGCCCTTTAAGCGAACCGACAGCCGCCGCGATGGCCGAATAGGTATCCGTCCCGGTGGAGGACAGCACCCGAGCCGCAAAAGTGGAGTTGTTTCCGCCGCCGTGTTCCGCGTGGAGCACCAGGCACAAGTCCAGCAGCTTTGCTTCCTCGTCGGTAAACACCCGGTCGCTCCGCAGCGCGTTCAATATCGATTCGGCAGTGGAATGGCCGGGCTCCAAGGGATGAAAGAACATGCTCTCCTTATCGTAATGGCGGCGCTTGACCTGGTAAGCATAGGTCATAATCGTGGGCATCTTCGCAATAAGGCTGATACATTGCATCATAATATTTTCCAGCGAGATATCCTCCGGATTATCATCGTAGGAATACAGCGCCAGCACCGACCGAGCCAGTTTGTTCATCACGTTGGGAGACGGCGCTTTGATGATCATATCCTCGGCAAAATACTCAGGGAGCTCCCGAAAACTGTTAAGCAGCATGATGAACCGGTCCAGCTGTTCTTTGCTGGGCAAAGTGCCGAACAAAAGCAGCCAAACGACTTCCTCGTAGCCAAAACGGTCTTCCCGGCGCGCTCCGTCCACAATATCCTCCACGTCCACGCCCCGGTAGGTCAGCTTGCCTTTGTCGGGAACCCGCTCGCCTTCGTTGATCAAATAACCGTGAACATTGCAAATACGGGTCAGCCCGGCCATGACGCCGGTACCGTCGGCATTGCGCAAGCCGCGCTTCACATTATAATTTTCAAAACTGCTTTGGGGGATCGTGCTGTTTTTCCGAAATTCCTCGCACAATTGCGCCATAGCCTCCCGGCGCGACGCGTCCACATTCTCTAACATCGCAAATTCCTCCCCATGTGCGAAGCCGTTCTTCGACAATCTCTGGTAAATTGTTTTTCATTGTAGCCTATTCCATACGGGAAGTCAAGGGATTTTGAAAGAAATATATTTCTCAGTTTCATAAATTGCCGTATGCTACAGGTTTTTTCGGTTTTCTTCCGCTAATTTTGCAACATTTTAAAAGCATATATTCACAAGAAAGGATGACGCCGCATGAAGTACCTGCTGGGTACCCTCGCTGTTTTTTTCGTGATGATGACCGCCATTCCCTTGCTGTCGCTCAATGGCGCCGCCAGCGGACCGCAGCCGGGCGGCAGTTCGGAGCC
>CABQAC010000165.1 GCA_902462035.1 uncultured Eubacteriales bacterium | reverse complement strand
TGGAGCCTGCCGAGGGCTTCCCCCATTGCGAACAGCTGCCAATCGGGGTAAGGGGCGGCGGAAAAATCAGCGTCCACCCATTCGAACAGCACACAGCAGCGCGGCTCGGGAACACCGGGGACTTGGGCGGTTTGTACCAGAGAACCGTCCCGCGCTTCTACCGGAAGGGCGGTGGATACCACACCCTCCCGCGCCAGGGCGCGAATATAATGGAGTTCGGATTCGATTTCCTGCTTTCCGAGCCAAAGCGGCGTCCCGGTTTGGCAGTCGTTGCCCGGGTGAATCCGCAGGCAGTAACGCCGCCCTGAAGGGGAGTCCGCCTGGAACACGGCGTTCATGCCGTAACGGATGAGCCGAAGCGACGCTTGCGGCAACCCATAAGATACCAGCGCTTTGCGCCCCAGGCGTGCTAACCGCTCCACCTGCCCTGGTGTGGATAACGAATAAAAAGATTCCATCGCAATCGCCGCCCCTCTTTGTTTTTGAACCGGCAAGACCCGGCATAGGAAAGCCCGTATCGGGCTACTGTATCATCATAGCACCGCGCATACCGGCGGGCAAGCCCCGCGGCGTTGCTTCGCTTTCCTTTTTGCCGGCGGAACAGAGCGGCCGTCATCATGGTATTTATACTTAAAAACCCGGGAACTGAAGCGCTTCGGTTCCCGGGTTTTTATCGTTTTGTGAAAAAGACAAGCAAATAAAAACCCCCTTGGCGGGTTCGCCACGGGAGTTTTTATTTGGAGCTGGTGAGCGGACTTGAACCGCTGACCTGCTGATTACGAATCAGCTGCTCTACCAACTGAGCCACACCAGCACAAAAAGACTTTGCCGCACATTGTTGCCGAATCATTATACATAATTTCATTCGATTAGTCAATATATATAAGGTGAGATTTTCTGCTTTTGACAAAATGGATTGCGCGCTTCTTGAAAAGCACCAAACATCGTGACCTATTTTTAGCAATATATGATAAAATACGCGGATGATTTGGGTAAAAATATGCAAATATTCTAATAAAGATTTTTAAGTGAGCATAATTCACAAAATGTGAAAGCTCTTTCGGGTATGGGATATAATTTTATCAGTCAAAGAATAAACGTGGAGTCCAGAAGGGGAATGTGATGGATAGGAAGGAAATTGCGCGGAATATCAAAAGAATGCGGGAAAACTCCGGTTATACGCAGCAGCAGGTGGCGGATGTGCTCAATGTGGACCGATCTACCTATGCGTACTACGAGTTAGGAAAAATTTTACCCTCCATCGAAACCATTTATGCCCTATCCCGTGTATTCAATGTTCATTACAGCGAGTTGCTGGGGGGAGAACGGAAAGACAGGAAAAAACTGATGGATTCTGGGGGACGGGATTATCAGAAAGCCGCTCCGATCAATGTGTATGAACTGAATAAGGATGAAAAAACATTGATCATGCATTTTAGAATGCTATCGCAAGAAGCCAAGGACGACGTACTGCAGCAGATTGGCGAAAATGTCTCCGAGCGATATGGCCGCCGCAAAGGGACCACGGAGGAATAGGACGAAAAAAGGGCGCCAAGGGTGCCCTTTCTTTTTGTAAATTTTACGATTATGACGATAGACGAAATGATAAATAAAACAGGATGGCGTAAAAATATCTGAAAATGTTAACAGTTTAGTCATTTTTCTTGCATCCACGCATTATCTGTATTATACTGTTACCGGAACCCGCGGCGTGCGGGCGGAGAGGAGGCTGCCGGATGGCAAAACAAATGAATACCGAACGCCGGCGCAGATTTGGCGACCGTTATGACGGCTGGAAGATTCGGGGCGCGGACCCGTTTTTTAAATTGATTCCCCACATAATGCATAAGCGCAACGACGCGCAGGTTTTTTTTGACGAGACCATTGAAATCAACGGGTTAGAAAAATTTATCCGTACCCTGCGGCAGGAAACGGATATGAAGGACTTAGGCATGCTGGAAGTCCTCATCGCGGCGTTTGTGCGCATGATTTCCCAGTACCCTTGTGTCAATCGGTTTGTTTCGGGGCGGAATATTTATGCGCGCAATACCATCGAGTTTTCCTTTACCTTGAAAAGGGAAATGACGCTGGAGGGTGTGGAGACCACAGTTAAAATTAAGTTTGATCCTACCGACACCTTGCACGACGTTTGGGAAAAAATCCGCCGCGAAATTTCCGATAACAAGGGAATGAACGTGGAAAACGATACCGATGTGCTGGCAAAGGTGCTTTCCATGTGCCCCACCTTTTTGCTGAAATTCATTATTTTCCTGATGGATAAGCTGGACCATGTGGGGCTGATGCCCAAGTTCATCCACGAATTCAGCCCATTCCACACCAGCGTGTTTTTAACCGATATGGGATCCACCGGCTTGGGTTCGGTGTTTCATCATATTTACAATTTCGGCACCTGCTCGGTCTTCTGCTGCCTGGGGAAGAAGGGCCGCAAGCTCAAGCTCAACGACGAGGGCAAGGTGGTCCATGCCAGAACATTGAACCTGCGGTTTGTGGTGGACGAACGCATTTGCGACGGCTACTACTTTGCCATGACCATCCGGGACTTGATCAAGCTGCTGAAAAAACCGGAAGCGCTGCTGTCGCCGCCGGAACAGGTGGTTGCCGACCCCGGCCTGCCGCTGACCCGGAAAGAAAAACGAGTGATCCGCAAACGGCGCCGCCAGGAGAAAAAGGACGCAGACCAGCAGGTGGCATAAACAAAAAACAGCAAAGCAGGCTTCCGGTTCGGAAGCCTGCTTTTTTAATGCGGTTGCGGGCAGACCGCCGCGGTCCTGAGCGTCGGCTGCAACAGGCAGCTGATGGTACGGATGGAGAACCTTTTGATGGGTATGGGAAAGGGAACTTCTTTTTTTCGCATGCCTCCCTTGGCCTTGTGTGCTTCTTATTTCCCGCTTTCGACAGGACCCGGTCTTTTCTGCTGCCAGAAATATGGGACCGTCAGAGACGGATCTGAACTCTGATGCGTTTCAAAGAAAAGTGTGCGCAGGGAAATTCCTTTGCTTATTCTTCCATTTTTGTTTGGTTGAGCGCCACCGCGTCGGCGGCCAACCGCTCCAGCTCCGCATAGGTTTCCAAAGCCCCGGCACGCCGGCGGAATTCCGCCGCGCCCGTAAGGCCCTTCATATACCAGGCGGCGTGCTTGCGCGCCTCCCGCATAGCGCGCGTCTCGCCTTTGTCCGCGCACAGGGCGCGGATATGGCGGCACATCACCAGCATCCGCTCCGCCGTACCGGGCGCGGGCAATGCCGCGCCGTTTTCCAGCAGCGCGTTGATCCGCGCGAACAGCCACGGATTGCCGCAGGCCGCCCTGCCAACCATTACCAGGTCGCAGCCGGTGTGCTCAAGCAACCGGGCCGCGTCCTGGGGTTCCGCCACGTCCCCGTTGCCGATGACCGGGATGCCGACGGCCTCTTTGACCCGGGCAATGATGTCCCAGTCCGCCGGGGGAGCGTACATTTGCGCCCGGGTGCGGCCATGGACGGTAATGGCCGCCGCGCCCGCCTCTTCGCACCGCTTGGCCACTTCTACGGCGTTGATGCTTTGGTTGTCCCACCCCTTGCGGATTTTTACCGTGACCGGAACATTGACCGCCTCGCACACCGCGCGGGTAATTTGCTGGCACAAAACGGGATCTTTCATCAGCGAAGCCCCGCCCCCGCTGGAGTTGACCTTTGGCGCGGGGCAGCCCATGTTGATATCCAAAACGTCCGGCCCGAACTTTAACGCGCTTTGGGCGGCTTTGGCCATCACCGCCGGGTCATCCCCAAACAGCTGGATGGCGGCCGGATGCTCGCGGGGGGAAAGGGCCATCAGTTCCTCGGTCCGGCGGTCGGAAAAAGAAAGCCCCTTGGAGCTGACCATCTCGCTGACCACATAGGCGGCGCCGAAGGATACGCACAGTTCCCGGAACACCCGGTCGGCCACCCCGGCCATGGGGGCCAGCGCCGCGCGCCCCTTGATTTCCACCTTGCCGATGAACAAAACAGCCACCCCGTTCGTTTTTTTAGTGGCTTTTATCCTATCCCATCCGGCGCGGGATGTCAACCTGCGGCAAGGTTTTTGGCCGGTACTGGTAATTGCCGCGGTTTCTGTTTATAATAAGGAGAAGAAAAGGTTTACCGGACGGATGGGAGTTGGTCGCGTTTTGAAACTGCTGGTATTAGACGGCAACAGTATTTTGAACCGGGCGTTTTACGGCATTAAGCTGCTTTCTACCAAGGAAGGGCTTTTTACCAACGGCATATACGGCTTTTTGACCATGCTGCAAAAGCTGAAGGAGGAAACAAAGCCCGACGGGGTGGCAGCGGCGTTCGATCTGCGCGCGCCCACCTTCCGGCACAAGGCGTACGCGGGGTACAAGGCCCAGCGCAAGGGCATGCCGGAGGAATTGGCGCAGCAGCTTCCGCTGTTAAAGGAACTGCTGGGGTACCTTGGGTACCGCATTGTGGAGGCCGAGGGCTTTGAGGCGGACGACATTTTGGGAACCCTGGCCCACCGCTGCGGCCAGACCGGGGACGACTGCCTGATCGCCACCGGCGACCGGGACAGCTTGCAGCTGGTGGACGACCATGTGTCGGTGCGCATTGCGGCTACCAAAATGGGGCGGCCCGAGGTGACGTTGTACGACCGGGATAAAATTTTGGAGGACTACGGCGTTTCGCCCAAACAGCTGATCGACGTCAAGGCGCTGCAGGGGGACAGTTCGGACAACATCCCCGGCGTGCCGGGCATCGGCCAAAAGGGCGCGCTCGATTTAATTCAGCGGTTTGGCAGCCTGGACGCGATTTATCGGGATTTGGACGCCCTGGATGTGAAGGAAGGCATGCGGAAAAAACTGCGCGAGGGCAAGGACAGCGCTTTCCTGATCCGGATGCT
>CABQAC010000164.1 GCA_902462035.1 uncultured Eubacteriales bacterium | reverse complement strand
CGCGGACCGGCGGAACCGGCCGGTTCCGCATGGAAATAATCGAATACCGCCTTGGCCGCCGGCTTGGTCAACCCGTCCACCATTTCCAGCTCCTGCAGGGTAGCTTCCCGAATACGGGAAATGGTACGAAAATGCCCCAGCAGCGCCTTTGCTCGTTTTTCCCCGATTCCCTCGATTTTATCCAGAGTGGTGGAAAACGCCGTGTTGCGTCGGGACTGGCGGTGGTATCCGATGGCGAAACGGTGGACTTCCTCCTGGATGCTGGACACCAGCGTAAAAGCGGCCCGCTTGGAAGATATGGCGATTTCACCGCCGTCCTCGGCAATGGCGCGGGTGCGGTGCTTGTCGTCCTTAACCATGCCGAATACCGGCACCTTCAGGCCCCGGGCGGCTAACAGGGGGCGCGCCACCGAAACATGCCCCTTGCCGCCGTCGAGCAGAATAAGGTCCGGCAGCCTGCCGAACCCCGCGCCGGTGTCTTTTTCCTTTTCGTATTCATCCAACCGCCGGTTCAGCACCTCGCGCATGGAGCCATAATCGTCCTGGCCCGCAAACCCCTTAATCCTGAATTTGCGGTAAGCGGCTTTCAGCGGCCGCCCGTTTTCGAACACCACCATGCCGGCCACGTTTTCGCTGCCCGCCAAATTCGAGATATCGTATGCTTCGATGTAGGCGGGCACCGACTCCAAGCCCAGCAGCCGCGCCAGCTCGTCCAACGCGGCGGTTTCCCGGCCGGTGCCGCCCGTTTTTTGGGCCACCTGTTCCGCCGCGTTATTGCGGCACATATCGACCAGCTGTTTTTGCTCCCCCTTTTGGGGCACGATAATTTTGACCGACCGGCCCGCTTTTTCGCTTAGCCACCGGTTCAGCAAATCTAAACCGTCCGGCGGCCCGTCCAGGGCGATTTGGGGCGGAACGCGGTCCCGTATGGAATAATAGCGCTGCAAAAATTCCGCCCGGGCTTCTTCTAAATCGCCGATTTCCCCCAGCAGAAAACTTTCCCGGTCGCAAAGCCTTCCTTCGGTAAAGCGGAATACCTCGAAGCAGGCGGCATCCACGCCCTGAGCCACGGCGATTATGTCCTGTTCGGGAACTCTGGTAGCGAAGACTTTTTGTTTTTCGTGCAGCCGGCGGATGGCCGCGATGCGGTCCCGCAGCTTGGCCGCGCGCTCGAATTGCAGGTTTTCCGCCGCGTCCTCCATCTTTTGGGTCAGCGCGTGCAGGGACGCGCCGGATCCGCCTTTTAAAAAATCAATGGCTTCGTTGACGATTTCCTGATATTCTTCGGCGGTGATCCCGCCCCGGCAGGGAGCGCAGCACTGCTTGATGTAATAGTTCAGGCACGGGCGGCTTTTGCCGATATCCTGGGGAAACCGGCGGTTGCAGACCGGCAGGCGGAAAGCCTTGACCGCCTCGTCCACCGACTGCTTGACCGGCCAGCCGCCGGTATAGGGCCCTAAATAACGCGCGCCGTCCGCGTCTTTTTGCTTGGCCTCGGTAATACGGGACCAGGGGGGCGGCGAAACACGGATGTAATGGTAGCCCTTGTCGTCCTTCAGAAGGATGTTGTATTTGGGCTGATGCTGTTTGATCAGGCTGCATTCCAGCACCAGCGCCTCGAACTCGCTGTCGGTGACGATATATTCAAATGTCGCTACGTGTTCGACCATCTGGCGGACCTTGTTGTCGTGATTTTTGGGTGAGCCGAAGTATTGGCTGACACGGTTTTTCAGCGCTTTCGCCTTGCCGATGTAAATAATTTTTCCCGCGCTGTTTTTCATCAAATAAACGCCGGGCAAAATAGGGAGCGCCATGGCCTTGGCGCGCAATTCTTTCCGCAAAGGATTCAAATCAATCACCTCGATACAGAAAAGGACGCACCGCCGTCCTGGGCGGTGCGTCCATCTACAAGCTGCTTCTTATTCGGTGAAGCCGGACTGAACAAGGCTGACCAGGCTTTCCACAGCCTTTTGTTCGTCGGCGCCGTCAGCGATAATCCGGATAACCGTACCGCCGACGATCCCCAAGGAAAGAACGCCCAGCAGGCTTTTCGCGTTCACTCTTCTCTCTTCCTTTTCCACCCAAACCGTCGATTTGAACTCGTTGGCTTTTTGAATAAAAAAGGTTGCAGGACGGGCATGCAGTCCAACCTGATTCTCCACCAAGACATCTTTCACGAACATGTAAACATCTCCAAACACAGATTTTCAGCATTCAAATATATATGATGAGATTATTATACCACAATTGCGGGGGGCGTCAATTGTGACCGGGGATTTTTGGCTTGATCACCGATTGGGGCGGGAGAAGCGGGAAGGATGGTTGTGCATCTTTACTAAAATGTTGAAAACTTTTGTAGGGATACGACAGAGAGTGAGAATATAAATTGAAGGAAATTTATATTTATTACTTGAGCCCCGCCGAATTCCAACGGAAAAGCAAACAAAAGAAAGGACGCAAAAAGGAATAAAAGGAAAAAAGAGACACTTTGTCCTATTGGGAAAAATATTGTTGACGCAATGATGAAAAACCGCGAAAACCAGCGCGGCAATTTCGTAGGGAAAAACAGGAGGAACCCGCAGACAAAAGAATGCGGATTCTCCAGCTGATGCATAAAAATTCAGTTCTTTCCGGATTGCTTTATCTTATTCGGGTTCGGGCAAAAAGGTTCCTCGTCCGCCTCCTGTGGTAACATGTCCGGGCGTTTTTCCCGTGTGCGCCGAAGGGACTCCTGCCCGCGCCAGGCGGCGATGTTCTGGTGATGCCCCGAAAGCAGCACTGCGGGGACCTGCCGCCCGCGCCAAACTTCCGGCCGGGTGTACTGGGGATATTCCAGCAAGCCGTCGAAATGGCTTTCCTCGGTAAAACAGTCCTCGTCCGACAGTACGCCGGGAATCATTCTGGCCACGCAGTCGGTCAGGACCAAGGCGGGCAGTTCGCCGCCGGTCAGTACGTAGTCGCCGATGGAAATTTCCTCGTCCACCAGCTCCTCCAGCACCCGTTCGTCCACCCCTTCGTAATGGCCGCACAGCAGCGCCAAACTGTCATATCGCGCAAGGGCCACCGCTTTTTGCTGGGTCAGCACCGCGCCCTGGGGGGAAAGGTATATCAGATGCGGCCGCTTGCCGGTTTCCCGGCAGATATCCGCAAAGCAACGCGCGATAGGTTCCGCCTGCATCACCATGCCCCGGCCGCCGCCGTAAGGATAGTCGTCCACCCGCCGGTGCTTGCTCAGCGTGTAGTCCCGGATGTTATGGCACACCACCTGGACAAGCCCCTTTTCCGCCGCCCGCCCCAAGATGCTTTGGCTGGCCACCTGGTCGCACAGGCTGGGAAATAAGGTCAGAATATCAATCCGCATCGTCGAAGATCCCTTTCATTGGACGGATTTTGGCGACGCCCGACTCCGGTTCCAGAGAAACGACAACCGATTCGATAGCCGGAACCAAATAAACGGCGCCCTGGCCGCCGGTGACTTCGTACACATCATTGGCGCCGGTCTGCATCACGTCGGTCAGTTTACCGTACCGCGCGCCGGTATCCGCATCCACCACCGTCAAGCCGATGAGATCCTGGATGAAATAGGCGCCTTCTTCCAGTTTGGCATCCTTGCGGTCCATATAAAGGATTTGGCCGCGCAGCCGGTCTCCCTGTTCCACGGTAACGGTTCCCTCCAGCTTAACGAGGGCGATGTTTTTGTGGGGACGCGCGCCCAAAACTCGCACCGCTTTCCTCTCTTTGCCCAAATAGACGGTAGAAAAGCCGCACAAAAATTCCGGCGAATCGCACCAGGGCTGTACCCGCAGCTCTCCGCGCACTCCGTGGGTCCCCACGATTTGCCCTAATTCTAAATATTGTTTTAACATGGCTGTCCTCGCTTTCCATGTGTTGACCTTTTCAAATGATCATAAGGTTTGACGCGGTGTGCCGAAGTACGGAAAGACCGGAAGAAACCAGGCGCCGCGTAAGCGGCGGGAAGCGCGAAGCGCGACAGGGTTTCTTCCTGGCGTCAAACCGACAGGTTTGACGCCATTGTACCATATCCCCCCCTTTCCGCGCAATAAGACGCGGGTCGGGGGATAAAAGAGAACCCCAAGCAAAAACAGGGGGAAAGAGCGCGGCAAATGACGAAATCCTTTGTTTCCTTGGGACAATTACCAAAAAAAACATGGTGCAAATTCTTGCAATTTCCCCGATGCCACGTTATAATGATCGTGAAAGTGGTGAAAGGTGGTAGCAAGTAGGGTATTGTGGGTAAAAAATCCTTCCCAAACCCTTTTTGCGAGGACGCGATGCTGTTAGGCGAGTATCAACATAATATAGACGCCAAAGGACGAGTCATCGTGCCCGCTAAATTCCGTGAGGAACTTGGCGATTGTTTTTATGTCACAAAAGGGCTGGGCGGATGTTTGTGGGCCTTTCCCCAAACGGAGTGGGAAGGGATTTTGGAAAAATTTTCGAACATGCCCATTGTGGACAGCCGAGACATTCAGCGCTTTTTCTTTTCCGGCGCTACCGAGGCGGAGCCCGACGGGCAGGGAAGAATTTTGATTCCCCAATCCTTGCGGGACTTTGCCAAGCTGCAGAAGGAAATTACGTTTTTGGGCGTGAACCGGCGGGTGGAAATATGGGATACCGCGGTGTGGAACAAGGTGAACGCCGGGTTCGACGAGGAAGCCATCGCGCAAAAGATGGAATTGCTGGGGTTTTAACCAAACGGGGCGGCCAGGTTGTAAAGTTTTATCTTTAACAACCGGCAAGTTACAGGGTTTTGCGCCCAACGCAGCCGCACAATGCCGGCCCAACTGCCGCGGCCTGTACGAAAGGTATGGTCATAAGCATGGAATTTACACATCGGCCCGTGCTCTTTCGGGAGGCGGTCGAAGCGCTTGCCGTACGTCCCGACGGCATTTATGTGGACGGCACGGCAGGGGGCGGCGG
>CABQAC010000163.1 GCA_902462035.1 uncultured Eubacteriales bacterium | reverse complement strand
ATTCCCGGATATCGAGGTTTTTATGGCGTTTTAAATCCACGCCCTTTTCCCGAAGCAATTCCGGAAACCACCTGCCGTACTGGCCGTACGCGTGAATGTGCTGGTACCGGTCGTCCTGCGCGCCCCGGGCGATAACTTCGGCCATAGAGCGATTGATGTTTTCCGCCCCCAGGCTGCCGCCAAAAGAGAGAATCACCGGGCGGCGGTCAAGCCCCAATTCCCGGCGGGCTTTTTCGCGTCCTGCAAAAATCACCTCGGTGCGCACCGGGTTTCCAGTCACCACGGTTTTCTCCCGCACGGACGGTTCCAGCCGTTCCGCCGCGTCAGGCACGGCGAGCATCACCTTTTGCGCCAGTTTGGCGAGCATTTTCGTTGTTACGCCCGGGAAGGCGTTTTGCTCGTGGATTAAAATTGGAATCCCCATTTTAGCCGCTTTGCGCAGCACCGGGCCGCTGACATATCCGCCGGTCCCTACGCACAGGTCGGGCTGGAATTCTTTTATAATCCGTTTCGCCTCTGCCGTCGCAGATAGAATCCGGCGCGCGGCCACCAAATTATGGCGAATGCCATGCCAATTCATTTTACGGATAAAGCCGGAAACAGTGATGGTGCGCATTTCGAAACCCGCCTGCGGCACCAGCCGTTCCTCCATGCCGCCCTTTGAGCCGACGAACAAAATTTGCGCCTTGGGCTTTTGCTGCCTGATATAGCCGGCAATCGCCAGCGCCGGGTTGATATGCCCGGCCGTCCCGCCGCCGGCAAATAGAATTTTCACAAAAATCCCGCCTTTCCGCCCCGCGGCTTAGGATTTTTCCATCCGCGCCGTTCGCGAAATGGATAGGATAATGCCCATTTGGGCGAGCAGCATGACCAGCGACGTACCGCCCGAACTGAAGAAGGGCAGGCTGATGCCCGTATTCGGCACCGAGTTGGTTACCACCGCGATATTGAGCAGCACCTGCAGCCCTACCTGCGCCGTCAAGCCCATGCCGAGCAGCGTGCCGAATTTATCCGGCGCTTTTAGCGAAATGACAAACCCGCGCCACACCAGCATGGCGAAAATGGCCATGATGATCAGCGCGCCCACAAAGCCCAGCTCCTCGCAGACCACGGCGAAAATAAAATCGTTCTGCGGTTCGGGCAAATACAGGTATTTCTGGCGCGAGTTGCCCAGCCCCAAACCCAAAAAGCCGCCGGAGCCGATGGCGTAAAGCGACTGCCGCGTCTGATGGGACTTGTTGGCGTCGGGGAAACCGAAGGGGTCCCGCCAGACTTGGATTCGGTCGCTGGCGTAGGGAATCAAATCGGTAAACAGGGCGATATATCCCAACACGGCAATGACCGCCACCACGATGATGACCCACTTTTTCTGCACGCCGCCAATGAACAGCATGAAAAAGGTCAGGCAGAACACGATGATGGTACAGCTCAAATGGGGCTCGAGTACCAAAAGAGCCGCGGAAGAACCGAAGATCAGCACATAGGGCAGGATGCCGGTAGAGAATTTATTCATCTTTTTATAATTGATGGAAATAAAATGCGCGAACGCCGTCACGATGGCAAATTTGGTAATCTCCGAGGGCTGGAACGTACCCGCTCCGATGCTGATCCACCGCCGCGCGCCGTTTCTGGGCGCCATAAACAGTACGACGATCAAAAGCAAGTAGGATAAAACGAGCAGCGGCACGGCCAGTTTGTGCAGCCGGTGGTAATCGAAATAAGAGACGGCGATCATGATCACCACGCCCAATACCGCGAAAATAAGCTGTTGCTTGATAAAATGGTAGCTGTCGCCGTAGATATGCTGGGCATAAGCGTAACTGGCCGAAAACAGCATGACGAGTCCAATCGCCACCAACGCGACGACGATGGTCAAAAACGGAAGGTCAATCCCCGCGCGAACGGAGAAGGTTTTCCATTTGGGTTTTGCCTTTTGAACTTTTGCGCCCTTCCCGTTGGTGCCATTGGGCATCGGCCTTGCACGGTCCACTTGATCAGCTCCTTTTTCTCCGGTACGTCCGCGCGGCGCGCGGAATTTTCATCGGTCATCCGTACAGGGTCGCCAGTACCGCCACGACGCCGCCCAGGATGGTGACGGCGCTGAACACCGCCACAATTTTCACCTCGCTCCATCCGCTCATCTCAAAATGATGGTGGATGGGCGCCATTTTGAAGATTCGCTTGCCATGGGTCAGTTTAAAATAGGTCATTTGGATGATATCGGAACACGCTTCCATAAAATAAATAATACCGATCGGCAGGATCAGAACCGGCATTTGGACGCCAAAACCCATCGCGACGACCATGCCGCCCAAAAACAGCGAGCCGGTGTCCCCCATAAAAACCTTGGCGGGATGAAAGTTCCAAAGCAGAAAGCCGGTGCACCCCCCCGCCACGGCAGCCGACAAAATACCGATGCTTCCCGTCATCACATTGGTTGCCACAATCATAAAGGCGATAGCGGCGAAAAAGGTAACCGAACTTGCCAGCCCGTCGATGCCGTCGGTCAGATTGACCGAATTAACCGTGCCCAAAATGACAAAAAGGGCCAGCGGCCAGTACCATATTCCCAGGTTGACCTCGCCCAAAAAGGGGATGATGGTGGTCCCGGTTTCCCCCGCCAGGTAAAGCGAGTACAGGTAGGCGCTGCCGACTAGAATTTGGAACAGGATTTTATACCGCGCCCGCAGCCCCAGGTTTCGTTTTTTGACCACCTTGATGTAATCGTCGAAAAATCCGACCAGCCCAAAGGCGACCGCCATCAGCAGGCGGGTCTGTTTGAGCATGGTTTCGGCGGGAAGCCCTTCGTAGGAGTGCGCGGAATAATAAAAGGGCACACAGATTATTATGGCGCAAACAATGCCGATTATGAACATGATGCCGCCCATTGTTGGCGTACCTTGCTTGTTTTTGTGCCAGGTGGGGCCAATTTCCTTGATGGTCTGCCCATATTTCAGCTTATGGAGAAACGGAATCATCCATTTTCCCAAAAGCGCCGTGATAACAAAAGCAATTGCAGCCGCAGCTAAAGTCCATATCCCATCCATCTTACTTCAAGCCATTCCTTTCGCTCCGCCCATCCGTCAGGAAACCGGGCGGCGTATTCTGTCATCCGCGCCTTCTTGATTCCACCTTTGGTACAGCGCCTGGAATACCTCCTCCAACCGCATGACGCGGCTGGCTTTGAATAAAACCAGGTCTCCTTCCCGCAGGATGGCGTACAAGTGCTCCAACAAGGAACCTTTTTCGTCAAAGTGCCGGCTTTCCACCCCGCGGGCGGACGCTTCCTCTTTGCAGTACCGGGCGTTGCTCCCCACGGTAAACAGCAGATCTACCCCGGCTTCCGCCGCGTACTCCCCGCACCGCCGGTGGGCCTGCTTGGCGTAATCCCCCAGTTCGGCAATATCCCCCAGCACGGCGATTCTCCTGCCGCCCGGTTTCAAGGGCATCAGCATCAAGGCGGAAAGGGACGCCCGAATGGAATCGGGGCTGGCGTTATAGCAATCCTCCACCACCGTGATGCCGCCGCATGCCACCACATGCTGCCGCATGCCGGAGGGCGTGTAGCAGGCCAAACCTTGCCGGATTTGTGCCGGTTGGAGTCCCAGCAACCCGCCCACCGCCGCGGCGGCCAGGGCGTTATACACGTTGTGCTTTCCCACCGCTGGAATCCGCAGCGCCAGCTTGCCCTTGGCGGATACGGCGGTAAACGAGGTTGCGTCGCTCTCCTCCACCACATCTTCCGCACGCAGGCTGCAGACAGGATTGCGCAGGCCGTAAAGAACCACCGGATTGCGGATTTTCGCGCGGGCCTCCAGCAATAAAGGGTCATCCCCATTCAGCAGCAGCGGCGCGTCCGGCGCCATGCCGTCCAGTATTTCCAATTTAGCTTTCAAAATGCCTTGCTGGGAACCCAGGTTTTCGATATGGGATACGCCGATATTGGTAATAATACCCACAGTTGGGCGTGCGGTCTGGGAAAGGCTCGAAATTTGGCCCAGCCGGTCCATCCCCATCTCCAGTACTGCCGCCTGGGTCGATTTTTCCATACGGAAGATCATGCGGGGCAGGCCGATTTGGTTGTTCAGGTTTCCCTCGGTCTTCAGCGTTTCGAACTTCTGTTCCAGCACCGCGGCCACCATTTCCTTGGTGGTGGTTTTTCCCACGCTGCCCGTCAGCCCCACCACCGGGATATCGAACCGGGAACGGTAAAAGGAGGCTAGGTGCAAAAACGCCATGCGCGTATCCTTAACCAAAATCACAGGCCCCGCCGCGCCATCCACCGGCCGTTCGCTGAGTACGGCGGCCGCACCTTGGTCAAATGCCTGCGCGATAAAATCGTGTCCGTCGAACCGCTCCCCGCGGATTGCGACAAAAAGGCAGCCGGGCTGGATGCTGCGGCTGTCCGTACAAACCGAGGTGATGACGCTGCCGCAGTCGCAATGGCTTCCCACTGCGTCGGCGACTTCCCTGATGCTGAATTCTACCATGATGAATGTCTCACCCTTTCTCTCCCACACCGGTGGGTGTTTCCTCCCTTTTGTTCTTCCGCTCCAATATCTCGCGTATTATTTCTCGTTCGTCAAAATGGATTTTGCCGCCGCGCAGGATTTGGTAGTCCTCGTGGCCCTTGCCGGCCAGCAGGATGACGTCTCCCTCCCGCGCGTGGCTGATCACATATTCAATGGCGTCCCGCCGGTTTTCCACCACGTGGTATTCGCCGCTGCCGGCGGGAATTCCCGCCAGAATGTCTTCGATGATTGCGGCCGGATCCTCTGAACGGGGATTGTCGCTGGTAACGATGGTCAGATCGCTGTTTTTTACGGCGATCTCGCCCATGAGCGGGCGCTTTTTGGCGTCCCGGTCCCCCCCGCAGCCGAACACGCAAACCAGCCGCTTGGGGTTGGTGCCGCGCAGGGCGGACAGCGCTTTTTCGAGCGCGTCCGGGGTGTGGGCATAGTCGATCACCATCACCGCTCCC
>CABQAC010000162.1 GCA_902462035.1 uncultured Eubacteriales bacterium | reverse complement strand
GGGAAAAGATGGGGCCCCACCGGAGGTGAGAACCAAAAGTTCCAAAAAGATAAAAACGAACGCCGATTTCTCCTCTGTTGGAGAAAAACATCCGATTATTTGGCAAGGACCGTAATAAAATAATAACAGAAGATTCGACACGCCATAGGGAGAAAATGACCTATGAATCGTTTAGTTGACTTTTCTCTCTTTATTCTGTTATAATTTTTAGGTTACGATGAAAAAGGATGTGTATCCGGCAGCCCCCTTGCGATGGAAGAAAAGGAGAAAGAGAATGACCAATCCGGCAATTCAAAACCCGTTGGGAACAGAAAAAATAGGAAAGTTAATCGCGAAATTTGCAATTCCTTGTATTATTTCCATGCTAGTTAACTCTTTGTATAATATTGTGGACCAAATTTTTATTGGACAGGGCGTCGGCTACCTGGGCAACGCGGCTACCAACGTTACCTTCCCGCTGGTTACCATCTCGATGGCCTTTGCGCTGCTTATCGGCGACGGCGCGGCTGCCTATTTCAGCCTGAAGCTGGGCGCGCGGGAACCGGAAAAAGCCGCCAGGGGGGCGGGTACCGCGCTGACCCTGTTGGCGGCGGTGGGCGTTTTCTTTTTTGTTTTCGGCCTGGTGTTTTTGCAGCCGCTGCTCAAGCTGTTCGGCGCCACGCCGGAAAACGAGCAGTACGCCGTGGATTATGCCTCGATTATCCTGGTCGGCCTGCCTTTTTCCGGCTTGAGTATCGGGCTTAATTCCCTCATCCGCGCGGACGGCAGCCCCCGCTTCGCCATGGTTTCGATGCTTTCGGGCGCAATTTTGAATACTATTTTAGACCCGATTTTTATCTTCCCCCTGGGAATGGGCGTTAAGGGTGCGGCCATTGCGACCATTATCGGGCAAATTGTTGGGTTTATTATTTCGGCTTGCTACCTGACCAGGTTTAAAAGCGTCCACTTTCACAAGGGGCTTTTCAAACCGGACTTCCATGTGGCAAGAACCGTGGTCAGTTTCGGCGTGTCCAGCTTTATCACCCAGATGGCCGTAACCGTGGTCGTGGTGGTGCAGAACAACTCGCTGACTTATTATGGCGCTTTGTCCCAATACGGGGCCAACATACCGCTGGCGGCGCTGGGCATTGTGATGAAGGTCAATCAGATTGTGCTGTCGGTGATGGTCGGTATCGCGGTGGGCAGCCAGCCCATCGTCGGGTTCAATTACGGCGCCAAACAGTTCGGCAGGGTGCGCAGCACCTATCGTATGTCGGTGATGATCGCGTGCGCTTTCGCAGCGGCGGCCACCTTGGCGTTCCAGCTGGTTCCCCAAAGCATCGTCAATATCTTCGGGCAGGAGGACGCTCTTTACAACGAGTTCGCGGTTAAGTGCTTCCGTATTTTCCTGATGTTCTGCGTCTTAAACGCGTTTCAGACCGTTTCGGCCATTTTCTTCCAGGCCATCGGCAAACCGGTCAAGTCGGCGCTGCTTTCCCTTTCCCGCCAAATTTTATTCTTTGTTCCCGCGGTGCTGATTTTGCCCCGGATTTATGCGCTGGACGGGACGCTGTATGCGGGCCCGGTAGCCGATTTCCTGGCGTTTTTGCTGGCTGGGACCTTTATCCTGGCGGAGATGCGCCATCTGCGCAGGGCGGAGCATGCCCAAATGCAGTCCGGCGTCTGATACGCGGGGGATGAAAAATGCGGATTGTTCTTTTTTGTGACCATTCCTGTGACTGTCATTCCGTATAATATTAAAATAAAGATATTGTCATACTGGAGGGGTGCAAATGGAGGAAGGAATCACCAGCATGGCGGCCAGGGCGGAGGTAACCATTCGTTCTTACGAAAACCGTGAACTGGGCGGCAGTGTTTACAGCCTGTATTTTAAAGAATCCATTCCGTTTGCCAACACAAACGGGATGTTGACCGCGCTGGAAGCGATGTTCGATCGGTTGTCCTTTCCCCAATCCTCGGTCGACTATCGCACTTTTGCCAGACGCCGGCGCAAGGAAGAACCATGCCCTACGCTTTTTTCAAAGGAGGCGGACCAGGGCGGGCCGGCTCTGGCCCGGTTTATCATCCACGTGCGGTTTCGCCAGAACGCCACATGGCAGGGATGTATTCAGTGGGAAGGGGAAAATACCCCGGAAGATTTCCGCAGCGCGCTGGAATTGCTCAAACGAATCGCCGACCGGCTGGACGGCCCCGGTTTGCCGGAAGCATAAAACAAAACAGCACCGCCACGGCGGTGCTGTTTTGTTTTATGCGAGCAGGTTGCGCCGGATTTCCTTTTCTCCGGCGCTGACCGGCTGAAGCGCAATTTCCATTTAGCGTCTCCTTTTACGGCTGCGCAGGGTTGTCCAACAGTTCCCGCAGCATGCGTTCCGGGTTATCCAAAAACATTTTGCTTACCTGGTAATGGGTGGTTTCCCGGTAGGGGGTGGGGCGGATGCCCGATTCGTCGAACACCAGGATTTCCGCGCCGGGGTACGCCATCAGGATTGGGGAGTGGGTGGCGATGATGAATTGGGAACCGTCCGCCACCAGCTGGCCGATTTTCGAAAGCAGCGTCAGCTGGCGGGACGGGGAAAGGGCCGCCTCCGGTTCGTCCAGCAAATACAGCCCGCAGCCCCAAAACCGGTGGAGCACCAGGGACAAAAAACTTTCCCCATGGGACTGCTCGTGCAGCGAGCGCCCGCCGTAGGAGGGGAGCAGAGAGCTCGTGCCCGCCTGGTCTAGCCGTTCGATTTCGGTCGCCACGTTGTACAGGCTTTCGGCCCGGAGAAAAAAGCTGTCCTGCGGCCGTTTTGGCCCCTTGGCCAGCCGCAGGTGCCGGAACAGCCCGGAATGGGAGGAACGTGTGGTAAAATTGAAATTACGGGATCCGCCCTCGGGGTTCAGGCCATAGCACGCCGCCACCGCCTCCAGCAGGGTCGATTTCCCAGTGCCGTTTTCCCCCACAAAAAAGGTAACCTGACGGCGCAGCGCCAGGCGATGCAGATGGGCCACCGCAGGCAGCGTCAACAAATATTGGTCCTCCGCGCAGAGCGCCGCTGCGGTCAGGGAATCCTTTTTTTCAATGCTGTCGATGAACATGGCCCCGCCCCCCTATTACCACCCATTATAATAGGCGTGGGAAAGCGGGTCAAGTTGCCCGCTTTCCCATGGCGAAATGGGGCGAATTTGGCGAAAAATCCGGTTGCCATCCGCGCGGCGGCATGATATAATTAGTCGCAGTGTTATCATACTAAAGTGATTGAGGAGAGGTTGACGAACATGAAACTAAAACGTTTATTGGCGCTTGCGTGCGCTCTGGTACTGGCCGCCGCGGTACTGGCCGGCTGCAACACCACCGGCAAAAAGGTGAAGTACGTCTCCCTTCCGGAAGCGCTGGCCGCCGAGGAATACGGCGTGGGCTTCCGCCAGGAGGACATCGCCTTCGGCCTGGAAGTGCAAAGGGTTTTGGACGAGATTTTTGAGGACGGCACCGGGCTGGAGCTTTCGAAAAAATGGTTCGGCGTTGATACCCTGCTGAAGGACGCGGCGTTCAAAGAGGAGTCCGAAGCGCCTGCCGGGGATGAATCCTGGAACAAGATCAAGGACAAGGGTTCCTTTATCATCGGTCTGGACGACAGCTATCCCCCCATGGGCTTCCGCGACGAAAACGGCGAGCTGGTGGGCTACGATATCGACCTGGCCAAGGAAGTTGCCAAACGGCTGGGCGTGGAAGTCAAGTTCCAGCCCATCGACTGGGACTCCAAGGAAATGGAGCTGACCACCGGCAAGGTGGACTGCCTGTGGAACGGTATGACCATTAACGAAGAACGGCTGGCGGCTATGTATTTTGCCAAGCCCTACATTGCCAACGAACAGATTATCATCGTATCCGAGAATTCCGACATCAAAGCCAAGGCCGACCTGAAAGACAAGGTGGTGGGGCTGCAAAAGGGTTCTTCCTCTTACGACGCGCTGATGGGCGACGCCGTGGGCAAGACGGTGAAGGAAGTAAAGGAATACGGCAACAATGTGGACGCGTACAACGACCTGAAGGCCGGAAGAATCGACGCGTTCGTGGTGGATTCGGTGGTCGGCGACTACATGCTGGTGCAGGACAGCAAATAAAACCGCTTAGGAGTACATTATGGACTTTTCCTACTTTTTCGGCCTGTTCGGGCAGCTCTCCCATGGTGTAAAGTATACCCTGGGGCTGTTTGCGATCACGCTGGCGCTTTCGCTGCCGCTGGGTTTGCTGCTCTCGTTCGCGCGGGCCAGCCGGTTTAAGGTGCTGCGGGGCGCGCTGGGCGTGTATATCTGGCTGATGCGGGGAACGCCGCTGTTGCTGCAGCTGTATTTTTTCTATTACGGTCTGACCTTTATTCCCTATATCGGAGAATTTTTAGTGCTGGACCGTTTTCCCGCTTCCTGCGTAGCGTTCGTCCTAAACTACACCGCCTATTTTTGCGAAATCTTCCGGGGCGGGCTGCTCAGCGTGGACAAAGGGCAGTACGAGGCGTCCCAGGTGCTGGGCTTCAACGGCTGGCAGACCGCCACGCGGATCGTGATTCCGCAGATGTTCCGGGTCTCGCTGCCCTCGCTGGGCAACGAGTGCATCAACCTGGTGAAGGATACTTCGCTGATTACCGTTATCGGCGTGACCGAACTGCTGTACTTTGCCAAGAGCGCGGTTAACCGGGACGTGAACGCCACCGCTTATTTGGTGGCGGCGCTGTTCTACCTGGCGATGACCCTGGTACTGACCAAACTGCTCAAACGGCTGGAAAAGAAATTCGCGTTTTAGGCGGATTGCGGAAAGGAGCCACATGGATAATCAACCAATGATCCAGGTCCTGCAAATGAATAAGAGCTTTGGCGAAAACCATGTGCTGCGGGACATTTCGTTTTCGGTAAACCGTGGCGAGACGGTAGCCGTCATCGGGCCTTCCGGCGCGGGAAAAAGCACCATGCTGCGCTGCCTGATCAACCTGGAACGGGCGGACGATGGGTCCATTCTGATC
>CABQAC010000161.1 GCA_902462035.1 uncultured Eubacteriales bacterium | reverse complement strand
GGCTGTAATTCGGGGATAAAAATTGGCTCGCAACGCTATCCGGCAAAAATTGCGGCGGGATCGCTGCGCCGACGGTGGAAACATAGGACATCACCGACTTGACCTGCGGAATTTTATCAAGACTGTCGCACAAAAGCGATTCCCGTCCCGTTTCCCCCCTGGGTACCAGGATGACCATCTGAACCGATTTCCCGAATTTTTCTTCGATAAAACGGGTATCCTCACCCGCCCGGGACTCCATTTCGGATGCGGAGGAACCGTAGAAAAAGCTGTTTTTCCCCTGGGCCAAAAAGCACGGTACGGTAAGCACCAGCGCCAGCAGCAAACAGGGAACCCGCAGCCGCCATACCCCCCGGCCGAACTTTTGGAACGATGGCAAAAAGGAGCGGTGGCGGGTTTTGTCCAACAGCTTATAGCAGCAAACCGCCAGCGCGGGCAGGAATACCATCACCGACAGCAGGCTGAAGAATATTCCCTTGGCCAGCACGATGCCCAAATCGGAACCGATGCGGAACCGCATGACCACCAGCGCCAAAAAGCCCAGCACCGTCGTCAGCCCGCTGGCCAGCACAGCGGAGAAGGAGCGCTTCATCGCGATTCGCATGGCCTGGTTGACATCGTCCGTTTCCTTGCGGGCTTCGGCAAAGCTATTAAGCAGGAAGATGGCGTAATCCATGGAAACGGCAAGCTGCAAAATGGGGCTGACGCTGGAGGTAATAAAGGAAATCTCGCCGAAGATGATGTTGGTGCCCATATTGAGCAAAATCGAGATACCGATGGCGCATACAAACAGCACCGGTTCCAGCCAGGAGGTCGTGGTCAGCAGCAAAATAACCAGTACGATCGGGATGAGGATCAGCATAATTTTGCCCATGCTGGAAAAGGTCGTTTCCTGGGCGTTTGCCAGGTTCACCGCTTCGCCGGATACCGCGCCCTCCTCTCCCACCACCTGCCGCACGGCGTGGATGACCCGGACCGCGTCGTCTTCGTCCACCGTCAGGCTGAACAGCGCCCCGCCGTCCTTGTAATAGGCTTCCACCACCGCGGGGGACAGCGTTTCCAGCGGCTGCTTGACATCGGCGACGTCGTCCAGCCACATCACGCCGGCCACACCGTCGATGGCAGCCAGTTCTTCTTTATACGACAGCGCCTGGGCCACCGTCACTTTCGGCACATAGGCCCTGGTGTTGGGCGCCGGCTGGTCAAATTCCTGCAGCATGGTCTGCAGCGCCTGGGTAGAGGGCGCGTCCTCCGGCAAATAATCCACCAAATTATAATTCACTTTTACACCCAGCGATAAAACCGCGCAAACCGCCACCGCCACCGCAAACACGGCGACTACTGTCTTTTTGTGCCTCAGCAGCCATCCCGCTACCCGCTGCATATTATCGCCCCCTAAAAAACAACACTGTGTTGATTATTTCTTCTGTTTTCATTATAATTAGGAGGGCGTTTCGTTGCAAGGAACACCAAGGCGGCAAAATGTAGGTTAACCGACAGTACGGGGTAATCTTGTTCAGAATCGGGGGATGTTCATGGAAAATTTAAAAATTGACCGGCGCATCCGCACCACCAAAAAGAACTTGCGCAATGCGCTGATGGAATTGCTGCGGAATCAGGAATTGCACCAAATTACAGTTAAGGAATTATGCATCAAAGCAGAAATAAACCGCGGGACCTTTTACAGCCATTATCAGGATATTGACGATTTGTTCCATCAGGTAGAGCAGGAATTGTATACGGAAATCCGCGTCGCGCTGGAAAACAACCTGTCCCAATTTTTCGTACGGGAAGACGCCACGGTTTTTGTCGAGGTTTTCCGGTGCCTGACCGCATACGCGGATATGTGTATGATTCTGCTGACCCGCGGTACCGACTTTGCCTTTGTGACCCAGGTGGTCAACTACGGCAAAGAGGTATGCCTGGCCGAATGGACCAGCCACTATCCCTGGGCGGACCGGTACCAAATGGAACAACTGTACGCTTTTTTTGCCGCCGGCAGCTTAAGCCTTTTGTCCCATTGGTCGGAAAACGGCCGGCGGGAACCGCCGGAGGACTTGGCGCGCCTGGCGGAGCGGATTGTCCTGAGCGGCTTGGAAGTGCTGAAACAGCCCACCCCCTTGCATCCTGGCAAACGTTGATGTATAATATGTCAAAACAGCCGCAAGCTATTTTTATGGCAATGGGTTGCCGCCGTACGGGCGGGCGCGCCATGCCGTTGGAATCTTCGTCCTCCAAACAATCGAATCATTCTGCAGCGCTGAAGAAAGAATCCGTCCATCCCCTTTTTCAGAGAACCGGCGGTTGGTGCAAGCCGGCAAAGGAACGGGCTTATCCGCTTTTGGAGCTGCCGGCGAGGAGCCGGAAGGGTGGTGCCCTTTAACGCACTGTCGAGCGGCCGTTCCCACAGGGCGGCAATTTGGGTGGCAACGCGGAAACCTTCCGTCCCATGGTATGGGTCGAAAGGTTTCTTTTTTTATTTTACGAAGGAGGGACAAAATGCTGGACTTAAAGTTGATTCGGGAAAACCCCGATCTGGTCAAGCAAAACATCCGGAACAAATTTCAGGACCAAAAGCTGCCGCTGGTGGACGAGGTGTTGGCCCTGGATGCCGAAAGCCGCAGGGTCAAGCAGGAAGCCGACACGCTGCGCGGGCAGCGCAACCGCATTTCCAAACAAATTGGCGGTTTGATGGCCAAAGGGCAAAAGGAGGAGGCGGAGCGCTGCAAAGCGCAGGTCAACGCCCAATCCGGCAGATTGGCTGAACTGGAGGAAATGGAAAGCAGCCTGCAAAAGAAGATTCGGGAGATCATGCTGGTGATCCCCAATATCATCGACCCCAGCGTTCCCATCGGCAAGGACGACAGCGAAAATGTGGAAATCAAACGGTACGGCGAGCCGCTGGTACCTGATTTTGAGATCCCCTATCACACCGATATCATGGAGCGCTTTCGGGGCATCGACCTGGACAGCGCGCGCAAGGTGGCGGGTAACGGGTTTTACTACCTGATGGGGGATATCGCAAGGCTGCATTCGGCGGTGATCTCCTACGCCAGGGATTTCATGATCGGCCGCGGCTTTACCTATTGCGTGCCGCCGTTTATGATTCGCAGCGACGTTGTGACCGGGGTTATGAGTTTTGCCGAAATGGACGCCATGATGTACAAAATCGAGGGCGAGGATTTATACCTGATCGGCACCAGCGAGCATTCGATGATCGGTAAGTTTATCGATACCATCCTGCCGCAGGAAAGCCTTCCGCAAACCCTGACCAGCTATTCCCCCTGCTTCCGCAAGGAAAAAGGCGCTCACGGGCTGGAAGAACGCGGCGTTTACCGCATCCACCAGTTCGAAAAGCAGGAAATGATCGTCGTCTGCGAACCCGAGGACAGCATGGCCTGGTTTGACCGGCTGTGGCAGAACACGGTGGATTTATTCCGTTCGCTGGATATTCCGGTTCGCACCTTGGAGTGCTGTTCCGGCGATTTGGCTGACCTGAAGGTCAAATCCATCGATGTGGAGGCCTGGTCTCCACGCCAGCAAAAATATTTCGAGGTGGGCAGCTGTTCCGATTTGGGAGATGCCCAAGCGCGCAGGCTGAAAATCCGTGTAAACGGGAAAAACGGCAAATATTTTGCCCATACGCTGAACAATACGGTAGTCGCGCCGCCGCGGATGCTGATCGCTTTTTTGGAAAACAACCTGCAGCAGGACGGCTCCGTGCGGATTCCCGAAGCGCTTCGCCCCTATATGGGCGGTTTGGACGCCATCCGCTGACCATAAAGAAGAAGAGGAACCGAAAATCGGTTCCTCTTTTTTTATTCCGTCCGTTCTTCTTTATATCGGGTAATATCGTGGCAGGTCAGCAAGCAGGAATCCCTGCCGTCCCAGCGGATGGGCGCGGCCTGCGTATCTGTCCACACCCCAAGATGGGGATTATACACTTCCTCCGAACACGACTTGCCGGTATCCATCATTTTTTTTGCCGGGCAATTGCCGCAAATCGCGTTCCGCTTAAAGAAAGCCTGATAACACTTCATACCGGGCATGACGCCCGGGACAAAGTCCAGGGTCTTCCGGTTGATGTAAAGCAGGTCGAAAGTTCTGCATTCGATAGCGTAAATCCAGGAGTTTTGACTGTCCAGCATCATCCGCATCCGTTCCGCAGAGCGCTCTACCTCGGCCTGGGCACGGTTTTTCAGCAGAAAGGTGCTCAGGATTTGGGCGATGAGGGTCAGCACTTCGATTTGTTCCTGAGTCCAATAACGCCGTTCGTTGCACTCGTCGAACCCAACAAAGCCCTTGACGCCCCATTGGTCACGGATGGCGCACTGTAGAAGCGATTGGATGCCCTGGCGTTCTAAAATCGCCGCCTGAGCAGGAGGCAAAAGGGACACATCCCGGCAGTAGAAGATGTCGTTCTCATTAAAATTGTCGTAGTAATGCCCTAAATCGGCCATCCTGACATGCTGCAGGGTATCCTTTTCCGGCTTGATGCCCTGGTTGCACCATTCAAATGTATTAATCAGATAATTGCCGTCTTCCGAATTTTCAAAAATATAAGCGCGGCTGACATCGAACTGCTTACCCACAATTTCCAGCAGCATATCCACCGCAAAATCCACGTTTTCGGTACGGTAAAGCACATGGAACACATATTCCACCAGTTGGCCGCTAAAACCCTTGGCCGCGTGGTCCGAATCGATTTCCGTACCGACGGAACGGTATATTTCTTCGCCGAACACTTCGGAATCGGTCAGGCTCTGCGCAAATATCATGCTGCGGTCCTTACCCTCGCGCTTGGCCTTGTACAACGCCAAATCTGCGTTGTGGTACAAGGCGGAAAAGTCCATCCCCCGGCCGGCGATAGAAATTCCCACGCTACAGGAAACCGTACAGCCCTCTTTTTCCTCGCAGAGCAGACCGTGAAACATCTCGATCAGCTGCCGCGCCTTGCTTTCGGCTGCCTCTGCCGAAGGAATATCCTTCAGCAGCACCAGAAACTCG
>CABQAC010000160.1 GCA_902462035.1 uncultured Eubacteriales bacterium | reverse complement strand
GACCGGGCGAAGTAGATATACTCAAACACGCATAGCGCGCCCTTGCCGCAGCAGTTGGACCGCAGGGAACGCAGGCCGTCGTTGTCGGCCACCACAATTTCCCCCGGCTCCACATCGCGGACAAACGCCGCGCCTACCGCGTCCAGCGCGCAGGATTCGGAAGCGAACACATACCCGTTTTCCAGCTTGCCGATACACAGCGGGCGGATACCCAGCGGGTCACGGGCCGCGATCAGTTTGCGCGGGCTCATTACCAACAGGGAATACGATCCCTGAATTTGGGGCATGGCCCGGCTGACCGCTTCTTCGATAGAATGGCAGCGCACCCGCTCCCGGGCGATGATATAAGCGATCACCTCGCTGTCCACGGTGGTCTGGAAAATCGACCCGCGGTGTTCCAGTTCGGTGCGCAATTCCTGGGCATTGATCAGGTTGCCGTTGTGGGCGATGCCCAAGGTGCCCTTGATATACCGCATGACCAGCGGCTGGGAATTTTCGCGGATGCTGTCCCCCGCGGTAGAATACCGCACGTGGCCCACAGCAATTTGTCCGGGCAGTTCTTCCAATATTTTGCGGCTGAACACCTCGGTGACCAGCCCCATGTCTTTGTGGTAGCCAATAACGCCGCAGTCGTTGACCGCGATGCCGCAGCTTTCCTGCCCCCGGTGCTGCAAGGCCAACAGGCCGTTATAGGTTAAAAACGAGACGTCGTCCCGGTCCTTGGCGTAAACGCCGAATACGCCGCATTCCTCGTGGGGCTTTTCCGACAGCGGCGCGGATTGTTTCATACTATTCAATCTCGATTCCCCCACCCATGAATCAAACGGGTTTATAAAGCCGGTTTTGGTTTCTTACAGGCCCAGGCGCTGGAAAACTTCCTTGTACGCGTCTTCCACGCCGCCCATATCCCGGCGGAAACGGTCTTTGTCCAGCTTTTCGTGGGTGTTGATGTCCCACAGACGGCAGGTATCCGGGGAAATTTCGTCCGCCAGAATAATTTCGCCGTCGCAGTAGCCGAATTCGAGTTTGAAATCCACCAGCTCAATGTTGATGGTCTTGAAGAAATCGAGGAGCACCTCGTTCACCTGAAAGGCCATATGGGTAATGGTATCGATATCCTGCTTGGTGGCATAGCCGGCGGCCAGAATATGATATTCGTTGACCATGGGGTCGCCCAGGTCGTCGTTCTTATAGCAAAACTCCAGCACGGTGGACTTCAAAGCGGTTCCCTCCGCAATGCCCAGCTTCTTGCTCAGGCTACCTGCCGCGATATTGCGCACAATAACCTCCAGCGGGACGATTTTAACCCGTTTGACCAACGTCTCGCGGTCGCTCAGCTCTTTGACAAAATGGGTCTTTACGCCCTTTTTCTCCAGCAGCTGGAACAACATGTTGGACATGCGGTTATTTACCACGCCTTTACCCACGATGGTGCCCTTCTTCAGGCCGTTAAAGGCCGTAGCGTCATCCTTATAATCCACTATGCACAGCTTGTCGTCGTCCTGAACCGCATAAACCTTTTTCGCCTTGCCCTCGTACATCATTTCGCCTTTGACCATTGTTCTGACCATCCTTTCTGTGAGGACCGGGATGTCTTGTCCGGCTTGGCGTGGCCAAGTTTTCGTCTTACGAACGGAAAAGAACAAAACTCCCCGTTTGAAAACAATGTTTCAAACAGATCCATCTTCCCATTTTGCCCGCGGTTTTTGTTCCGCCGGTTTTGTTTGCAAAATAGATTCCCACCCGATTTCACGGAGAAGCCGGGTGGGAGTCGACAGGCATAAAAACTTCCCTGACTATTCTACATGAAAAATCGAATTCTGTCTAGTACAACCGCATAAAATCGAAGAATTCAAACGTTCGCAAAGCATCGTCAGCCGAATAAGCGGACAATCCTGTCCACCGCCTCCAGGGTGTTTTCCGCAGTGCCGAACGCGGTCAGGCGGAAGTATCCTTCCCCGCAGGGACCGAAGCCCGAACCGGGCGTTCCCACCACACCGGCGCCCGCCAGCAATTGGTCGAAAAATTCCCAGGAAGTCATTCCCCCGGGTGTTTTCAGCCAGATATAAGGTGAATGGACACCGCCGAAAACCGAAAATCCCGCGTTTTTCAGCCCGTGCAGGATAATCTGCGCGTTTTGGCGGTAGTACTGCAGATTTTCTTCCACCTGCCGCCGGCCCGCCGGGGTATAGACCGCTTCCGCGGCACGCTGTACCACATAGGAAACGCCGTTGGACTTGGTGGACTGGCGGCGTTCCCACAAACCGTGCAGCGGCACCCCGCCGCAGCGAAGTTCCTTGGGCACCACCGTAAAGGCGCACCGGGTGCCGGTAAAACCGGCGGTCTTGGAAAAGCTGCGGAATTCGACGGCGCAGCTCCTGGCGCCCTCGATCTCGTAAATGCTGTGCGGAATATCGTCCGAAGTGATAAACGATTCGTAAGCCGCGTCGTACAAAATCAGCGCGCCGTGGGTTTGGGCGTAATCCACCCATTTTTTCAGCTGCGCCCGGTCCATCACCGCGCCGGTGGGGTTGTTGGGAAAGCAGAGGTAAATCAAATCCACCGGCTTATCGGGCAGCTCGGGCAAAAAACCGTTTTCCTCCCGGCAGGGCAGGGCCACAATATTGCTCCACCCATCCCCTTCTTTCCGCCCGGCCCGGCCCGCCATAATGTTGGTGTCCACGTAAACCGGGTATACCGGGTCGCAGACCGCCACTGTGTTTTCGGTAGCCAGGATGTCCCCGATATTGCCGGTATCGCATTTAGACCCGTCGCTAATAAAAATCTCCTCCGCCGACACCGCCACGCCCCGGGACCGGTAGTCGCCCGCGGCAATGGCCTCCCGCAGAAAGCCATAGCCCTGTTCCGGCCCATACCCACGGAAGGTCTCGGCCCGGCCCATTTCGTCCGCCGCCCGCTTCATCGCTTCCACCGCCGCGCCCGGCAGCGGCCTGGTCACGTCGCCGATACCCAGCCGGATGATCTTTTTCTCCGGATGCGCCTCGGCGTACCGGGCAATCCGTCCGGCAATCTCTACAAACAAATAGTTGGGAGATAGTTTTGCGTAGTTTTCGTTGATGCGAAACATCCTTATTCCCCTTCCTTAAAGCAGCACGCCGTCGAACACGAAAGCCGCAGGCCCCTGCATGTAAATTTTGCCGTCCTGTTCGTCCCACCGGTTTTTCAGGTCGCCGCCCAGCAGGTGAACCACCGCTTCCCGTTCCGACCGTCCGTTCATCACCGCGGCGGCCAGCACCGCGCAAGATCCTGTGCCGCAGGCCATGGTTTCGCCCGACCCGCGCTCCCACACCCGCATGGAAATCTCCCTGGGGCCGATAACCTGCGCAAATTCCACATTCGCCCGTTCCGGAAAGGCCGGGTGGCGCTCCAGCATTGGGCCAAGGGTTTCCACCGGGGCGGCGGAAACATCGTCCACAAACAGCACACAGTGGGGGTTTCCCATGGAAACACAGGTCACCCGGTAGGTTGCCCCATCCACATGCAGGGGCACGTCCACCGCCGAAGGCAGCAGGGCCGGAATGCTCTCCGGCTGCAATACCGGGGCGCCCATGTTTACCGTTACCGACTGAACCTGGCGGCCCTCAACTTGTAAATAAAGGGTTTTAATGCCGCTCAATGTTTCCACCGTAAAAGTGTCGCGGCTGGTCAGCCCCCGTTCGTACACATATTTGCCCACGCTGCGGATACCATTGCCGCACATTTTAGCCCGGGATCCGTCGGCGTTGTATACATCCATAAAAAAATCGGCATGGTCCGACGGCCCAATCAAAATCAGCCCGTCGGAACCAACGCCGAAATGCCGGTCGCTTAACTGCACGGCAAGCCGCGCCGGGTCCTGCACCGTTTCCTCAAAACAGTTGACGTAAACATAATCGTTGCCGGTAGCCTGCATCTTGGTAAAGCGCACTCTAATTCCTCCTTGGTTCATCACAAACAAAGCAGGGCGGCGGGTCAGCCGCCCTGTGTTTTTTCGCTGCGGCCGCTTTTCTCCGCGGCGGGCATACCCCTAAAAATCAAAACCACTCTAAAATACGGCGGGCGGTTTCCTCCATCTTTTTGCCGGTATCCATGCTCTTTTTCTGAATGTACCGGTGGGCCTGGGCTTCGGTCAAATGGTTGCGCGCCATCAAAAGTTCTTTGGCTTCCTGAATCAGCGCGCGCTGGGCCTCGGTCCTATGGGGCCGCTGGTCGCCTTCCTTTCGCCCCGATTCCCGCCGGAACCCGCCGGTAGAAAGCATCATCCGCACCGTATCCACCAAGTCCGCCCGGTTTAAGGGGAGCGTCAGGCACGACATCCCCCATTCCTGGTTCAGCGCCACCTGGCTGGGCGTCAAAAGCAGCAGCACCTCGTATCCATCGGGCAAAATTTCGGCCAGCTGCGGCGCCATGGTATCCGACAAACGCAGCCCGGTGATGACGATACCGCCGTCAGAAAGGCGGTTGGCCACCTCCAGCACCTGGGAACTGGTGGTGCATACGCCGCTTACCGCAATGCCGTTCGGCACCAACACCGACCGTATTTGGTGGGCGGCGCTTTGGTCCGCATATGCGATGATGACATGATTCATACCCACCCATCCCCTTGCCGGGCAAGGCCCTGTTCGCGGTCCCGCCGGATGCTGTCAGACGATTCTTAATATTTGCCCAGATACTCGCCGATTTCCCATTCGGTGACCGTGGTGCGGAACCGTTCGCATTCCGACTTTTTGGCCTCTAGATATTTGGTGAATACGTGGTCGCCCAGCACTTCCTTCATAAAGCCGCTGGCTTTCATCTCCCGCACCGATTCGTCCAAGCTGCCCGGCAGGCTGTCGATGCCCATAGCAACCCGTTCTTCGGGGGTCATCTCAAAAATATTGGCGGATACCGCATCCACAGGCTGAAGTTCCTTTTTGATGCCGTCCAGCCCGGCGGCCAGCAGGACGGCCAGTTCCAGATAAGGGTTGCAGGAAGGATCGGGGCAGCGCAGTTCCACCCGGGTGCCTTCCCCGCGGGAAGCGGGCACGCGGAT
>CABQAC010000159.1 GCA_902462035.1 uncultured Eubacteriales bacterium | reverse complement strand
CCGAACCATGGCATGGATTTCCTCTGCCTCCTCCTGCCGCGCAACCAGCACCAACTGCCGGATGGAACACGCTTTCTCGAAAGCTTCCAAACAGCGCTGCAGCACGGTTTTGCCTTCCAGCACCATCATTTGCTTGCTAACCCCGCCCATGCGTGTAGATCCGCCGGCCGCTACAATAACAGCGGAAACAAACAAGGCCGTTTCGTTTTCTTTCATTAGACCACCCTTTTCTTACGCATACAAAAGAGCTAAAATCCTGGCCTCAGCCTTCATTGTCCATAATAAAAAAGGAAACACAACAGTTGCCCGTCGGTTTCCTTTTTTCAATTATAAACGCATCCCTAAGTCAATCGCTTTCAGGTTTGCCTCCAGCATATTTGCTTTGCGGGGCGGAATGCATTTCCCCATGGCTTTTTCCAGTGTTTCACGGCTGCTAAAGCCGGTTTCCTGCAGCAGCTTGCCCACCAAAATAATGTTGGCGAGCCCCTTTAGACCGTTTTCCTCCGCCAAGCCAGAGGAGGGAACGTAAAAAGCCTTGATGTCTGTACGGTCGGTCTTTTCGGCGATCAGGGTGCTGTCGATAATTGCGATGCCGCCCGGTTCCACCGTGCCGATAAACTTTTGGTAAGAAGGCAGGTTCATGGCGATTAGTACATTGGGCGTGACCACTAGCGGGGAGCCGATGGGTTTTTCAGAAAGGCAGACACTGCAGTTGGCCGTGCCGCCGCGCATTTCGGGGCCATAGGAGGGCAGCCAAGAAACCTCTTTGCCGTCGATCAGGCCGGCGTAAGCAATCGCTTTGCCCGCGAACAGGACGCCCTGCCCGCCAAAGCCCGCCAGCAGCATGTTCCAATCCTGTTTCATTTCCGCGCGCCTCCTTCTTCCCCGGCGTCCTTATACACGCCAAGAGGATAGTGGGGAATCATATTATCCCGCAGCCAGTCCAACGCTTCTACCGGCGCGAGGCCCCAGTTGGTGGGGCAGGAAGACAGGACTTCCACAATGGTAAATCCCTTTCCGGCAAGCTGGTATTCAAAAGCCTTTTTAATGGCTTTTTTCGCGGCCAGAACATTCTTCACGCAATCTACCGATACGCGCTGGGCTAACGCCACGCCGTCCAGGGTGGAAAGCATTTCGCAGACACGGATGGGATTGCCCGCTATTTTGGGGTCGCGGCCATAGGGCGTGGTCTGGGTGATCTGCCCCGGCAGGGTGGTGGGGGCCATTTGGCCGCCCGTCATGCCGTAAATGGCATTGTTGATAAAGATGACCGTAATGTTTTCGCCCCTGGTGGCGGAATGGACCGTTTCGGCAGTGCCGATGGCCGCCAGGTCGCCGTCGCCCTGGTAGGTAAAGACCACCCGGTCGGGAAGGGCGCGTTTTAGCCCCGTGGCCACCGCCGGCGCGCGCCCGTGGGGCGCCTGGACCATATCGCAGGTAAAGTAATCGTAATTCATGACCGCACAGCCCACCGGCGCCACGCCGATGGCATTGCCTTCGATCTGCAGCTCATCCATAGCTTCCGCCACCAAGCGGTGGACAATGCCATGGGTGCAGCCAGGACAATAATGGAGCGGCACATCGGATATCGATTTCGGTTTTTGAAAGACCACCGCCATTACTGTTCACCTCCCGCAAGCTTTTGAATTTCGGAAAAAATCTCGCCGGGGGTAGGAATCATTCCGCCGGTCCGGCTGTAAAGGGAAACAGGCTTGGCACACTCAATAGCCAGCTTCACGTCGTCGATCATCTGGCCCATGGACATTTCCACACAAAGGAAGCGGCTGGCGGATTTTGCCGCCTTGCGCAAGACATCCTGCGGGAAAGGCCACAGGGTGATGGGCCGGACCAAGCCGGCTTTGATCCCCTGGCCGCGCGCCATATTCACCGCGCTTTTGGCCACGCGGGAAGAAGCGCCATACGCGACCAGAACGATATCGGCGTCTTCTACCAGATATTCCTCCGCCCGCTGGTGATCGCGTTTGATCTCCTCGTACCGTTCAAAGCGCTGGCGGACCAAGCTCTCCAAATCCTGGGGTTTGAGGTACAGGGAATTGATAACGTTGTGGGGCCGCTTGCCCTGGTGACCGTTAGCGGCCCAGGGTTTAGCCGGCAATTCCCCGCCTTTGCCTTCGCCGATGGCGACCGGCTCCATCATTTGGCCCAGCATACCGTCGGCCAAAATCATGGCGGGCATGCGGTAATGGTCGGCAAGGTCGAACGCGTCGGAAACCAGATCCACCATCTCCTGCACCGTGGAAGGCGCGAAGACTAAAATCTGAAAATCGCCATGGCCGGTGGCCTTGGTAGCCTGCCAATAATCCGCCTGAGAAGGTTGGATGCCGCCTAAGCCCGGGCCGCCGCGCTGCACGTTAATAATCAGGCAAGGCAGGTCGGAACCCGCCATGTAGGAAATGCCCTCCCCTTTCAGGCTGATGCCTGGTGAGGAAGACGAGGTCATGGCGCGTACGCCGGCCGAAGCCGCGCCCAACACCATGTTGACCGCTGCAATTTCGGACTCCGCCTGCAGGTATGTACCGCCGATTTTCGGCATCTTTTTGGCCATATAAGCCGCAAGCTCCGTCTGCGGTGTAATGGGGTAGCCGAAGAAATGACGGCAGCCAGCCTGAATGGCGGCCTCAGCCAACGCCTCGTTCCCCTTCATTAAAACGCGCTCTGCCAATGATGTCACTCCCTTTCCACCGTAATTGCCATATCCGGGCACATCAGCGCGCAGGATGCGCAGCCAGTGCACTTTTCTTTGTCCATCAGTTTCGCGGGATGGTACCCCTTTGCACTGATGACTTTTTTGTTTAGTTCAACAATTTTTCTTGGGCAAGCATGAACGCAAAGGCCACAGCCTTTACACACGTCCTCGTTCACCAAAATTCTGGGCATAACGCCACCTCCTTTTTATTCCACCCCTGTCTCCCAGGGGGAAAGCACAAACCGCCGCACAGGATACAGCGCGGTCCCTGTGCCCGCCAAACGGTCCGCCAGCGGTTCGGCCGGCATCACAGCGGCCGGCACGGTTACCGCGGCCAGCGGAAGATTTGCAAGCCGCGCGGTTTCCTGCCCGTATTCCAACGATTGGGAAACCGTTTCCAGCGTGGTATCCGCCTGCAGATGCGTGTTGCACACCACGGCGGTCGCCCGAATGCGGGCAGCGCCCTCGATCTCCCCCAACAATGCGGCCGCAGCCGCGGGGGTGGCGGTCATGGGCCGGTTCTGGTTGATCACATAAAGCATTTGGTAAGGCTGCCGCACCACTTCAGACGAAAAAACGCCCAGCGCAGTAGCTCCCGCGTCGTCGCCTCCCACGTCGAAAATGACGGTATCGGCCGGCCATTCGGGTTCCAGCGTGGCATACATTTCAGCGGGCAGGCTGGGCACATCCAGATTAGAACGGACAAAGTTTGGGGCAACCAGCCGAACCCCATGCTCCCGCAGCGCGGTTGCGTAATCGGAGGACCTGAAATAGGGGTTGACCACATCCAAGTCCACCAGCGTTACCCGCTGGCCCTGATGAACCAAGTCGTACGCTAGATTCATGGCCAAATTGGTTTTTCCGCACCCGTAATGTCCGGTTACGAGCAGCAGTTTACATGGTTTATAAAACATGGCATCACCGCGATTTATGGTTTTGAAGACAAACAACGACTAGATTATACCACTTTTCGACGCAGGTCACAAGGCTTGTTTTTTCCAATTGGCCTGTCCGCCCATCTAACGCGAAAAACGCGGCGCACCCTTCGCCGCCGCGTCTTTCCTACTCATAATCCAGAAATGCGATCTTAAGCAGAAACTGCTCGTCGGAAATTTCCTGAAGCCGGCCGGTTTTCTCGTTGACCTTGATAAAAAAACGCTGGCCCTCCTCCTCCCGCCGCAGGGTAGCCATATCCCCATTGCGGGCAATCAATTCCACCGGATCCCCGGTGCGAACCTTGTCAAGCATGAAGAACATCTGGCGTACCACGGTCGTCTCGTCCAGCATTTCCGCCGGCACCGTAAAAGAAAGATCGTGGCAGGAAATCTCCATCTCCCCGCCTACGGGGCGGAAGCCGACAGCATCCAGGGGCGTTGGATAATGAATGACAAAACGGTCGCCGTCCTCCGACCGGGTCAAGGTACCGGAAAGGAACGCGTCTTCGCGCTCAATTTCCACTGTGCAGGTAAAGGTTTTGGAAATCTCCGGCACTATGTCGTTCGCGACGGGCGCACAGCTGCCCGCCCCCATCGCCAGCAACAATCCGACAAGACAAGCGGCCGCTTTGATGCGTTTCATTCCGGCAACACCCTTATTTCTCAATTTCTAAAAACAGCTCCGGCAAAACGGTTGCCAAGTCGGAAGGCAGCATGCCCCGCTGGGACCATCGCGCGGAAGCGCGGTCCCCGGCCAATCCGTGCAGGTAAACGCCCGCGCAGGCCGCCTTTTCCGGTTCCATCCCCTGGGCCAGGAAAGATACGATCATGCCTGCTAAAAAGTCCCCGCTGCCGCCTTTGGCCAGTCCGGCGTTCCCGGTAGGATTGACCGCGTAACGGCCGTCCGGCGCCGCAACAATCGTCTGGTAACCTTTCAGTACCAGAATCACGCGGTATTCGGCCGCAAAGCGCAAAGCAACATCCAAACGGTCCTGCTGCACCGCATCGACGGTCATGCCCGCCAAGCGCGCCATCTCCCCTGGATGCGGGGTCAAAATAACAGGTGCGGCGGCTGTTTTCAATACATCTATATGCCCAGCCAATGCGTTTATGCCATCCGCGTCCAGCACCAACGGTACGGCGGTGTGCCGTAAAAGGGATTCGACAAGCATCGTCGTATCCGCTCCCCGCCCCATTCCGCAGCCGGCCAGGCAGGCTGTGCAGGAGGATAGCCTGCGCAGCATCTCGCTTTCCGCTTCGCGGGAAAGCAGCCCTTCCGTTGTCTCCGGTGACGGAACCATCACCGGTTCTGCCAGCCGCTGGGCAAGGATGGGGTAAATAGAACGCGGCATCATAGCGGAGACCAGGCCCGCGCCGCACCGGCAGGCGGCGGTCAGCGCCAAGGATGCCGCCCCCGCCATTCCGTAACTGC
>CABQAC010000158.1 GCA_902462035.1 uncultured Eubacteriales bacterium | reverse complement strand
GGGCGGCGATTCGCAGCATCCGCCGGTCGAAAGCGCGTCTCCCGCGGCATCCGGCGCGCCCTTGGCACAGACACAGTACGACTCCTTTCAAATTTTGGACGGTGCCACCGGCGAAATTATTACAGTGCCCGACCGGGAATTTTTGTACGGCGCCGTCATTTCCGAAATGCCGCTGACCTATCATGAAGAAGCTCTCAAGGCTCAGGCGGTGGCCGCCTACACGGTATACAGCAGCAAACGCGCCGCTCAGCGGGCCAATCCATCGCCGGAACTAAAGGGGGCGGACTTCGAGTGCGACACCCAAAAATGGTGGATTTATACCACCAAAGAAAAAATGCAGAGCGCCTGGGGAGAACAATTCGACGCCTATTATCAAAAGCTGACTACAATTGTGGACAGTGTGGCGCTGCAATTGCTGGAATACGATGGCAAAGCGGCCACGACCACCTATTATGCCATCTCCGGCGGAACGACCGAAGCAGCCAAAGACGTGTGGGGCAACGAGGTGGATTATTTGGTGCCCGTGGCCAGCCCTGGCGATGTGCAGGCGCCGGATTATTTATCAAACGCATCTTTCTCCGCCGATGAGTTTAAAGCGAGGATGCTCCAGAAACAAGATTCCCTAACCTTTGACACCGACCCGTCCAAATGGGTGGGGGCGCTTGCCCGCACCGAATCGGGCATGGTAACCCAGGCTGTCATCGGCGGCCAATCTTTTACAGGGTTGGAGATCCGGTCAATCTTTTCCCTTCGGTCCGCCGATTTTGATTTAAAGTACGAGGACAGCCGGTTTTCTTTTACCGTTCGGGGCTATGGCCACGGGGTGGGCATGAGCCAATACGGCGCGGATTACATGGCCCGCCAAGGCTCCAATTATCGGGAAATTCTGCAATGGTATTACCCAGGTACCACGCTGGTTTCGGCCGCGTAACGCGCATGGGCCCGTCGTACGACGGGCCCATGCGCGGCAGCCGGATGGCAAAATGCATTTTAAGCTCAGATTTCATCTTTGCCGCAAAAAAGAAAATGCGCGCCTATTCTTCGCTGTGCAGGCCGCCGTATAAACCGGGGCAAAAACGGTGAAAATAAGTTGACAAATCCTTCCCCCTATGGTATCATAATTCAGCGACTTAACAGGGAGGGGTGTCCGAGCGGTTTAAGGAGCTAGTCTTGAAAACTAGTGACTCGTCAAGAGCCAAGGGTTCGAATCCCTTCCCCTCCGCCAACCAGCCCTCTTTCATATAAAAGTGAATGAAATAGACTTTACACGGAGAAGTACTCAAGTGGTGAAGAGGCTCCCCTGCTAAGGGAGTAGGTCGGGCAACTGGCGCGAGGGTTCAAATCCCTCCTTCTCCGCCACGTCGGAGCAAAGTCCGCTTTGCTCCGACTTATTTTTTTGCCTTTGGCAGAAAAAAAGGCGTCGATTTTATATCGGCGTTTTTTTATTTACTCTGTTTTTACGCAGGCTTGCTGGGATTTAATTGCTATAAGAACACCCGAAATTGGTATAGTGTTGCGAGTTGATTCGCTTGACTATCTTGACTATTTTAAAAAAAACATATTTAAAAACCCATAGATAAACGGTTAGAATTTATTTATCGCACAAACAGTCATTCTTTACATTTACTATTACACAAGACGTATTGTTAAACGCGTTGGGATCCAGTGTCAGGGAAGAAACAGTAGCAATATTCCGGATACAACTTTTCGCACACGGACTGACGGTACCAGCCACTAATATGATTGCGGTTCCTCCCGCTGCAAGGGATCCTAGATGGATACTCCCGGTCCATAAGCTCCATGTTTTTCCATTATCTGTTGAAAAAATCGGATTGCATAATTCGGGGGGCATATGGTCCGTAACCACAACCTGTTCCGCCGCTGCCGGACCGGCGTTGGAAACGATCAGCGTATAGGTCAGATACTGACACCGAACCGCATAATTGGGATTCGCTGTCTTTTGTATGGAAAGATCCGCACCCTCCTGCCGAACAGGCGTATCCACCGTTGCGGTGTTGTTGTCCGGATTCGGATCGGGCGTATCGCTGCTCGTCACAACGGTATTGACAATCACATCAGAATCGTCAGGGCTGATCGTCCCTCGGATCAGGATGATTTGACTTTCGCCTGCCGCAACGGTACCCAGGGATAAGAAGCCGCTCCAGGGCAGGAAGGTGATGCCGCCGTCGGTGGAATATTCCGCATTTAAAAGGCTGGCGGGAACATCGTCCATCAATACAACATTTTCAGAGGACGACGGCCCTGCATTTGTTACGGTGACAGTATAGGTCAGTATATTCCCAGGAACTGCCGGGCTGGGGGAGGCTGTTTTCATTACGGAAACATCCGCCAATGCGCCCACTTCTACCGGTACCTCGTTGGAGGTCACGTTGAAAACGCCCGGGATACCGCCCTCTACCGGCGTGTATGAGTAGGTGATGTTCGCGCTGTTCAGAACTGGATTGGGCGTCGGGACCCGGGTCACCAGAGCTGCGAACTCAACGGTGACGGCTGTTCCGCCGGGAACGTTAGGAAGTGAAAATCCAACGTTTGGATCCGCTCCCGGGTCGGTTGTACCGTTTACGAATACGCTTCCTGGAACGAAGGACAGGCCGTTCGGGACTGTATCCTGAAAAAATACATTGGTTAGGGGGCTTTGGCAGGAGTTGGTCAGTGTTACGGTGTAATTGACGATTTCCCCCACGTCTGCGGTTTGCCGGTCGACGGTTTTAACGGGTATGAACTGGGGGACCATGATGGCGTTCAATGCGACATCGTCGATGGCGTAGTCGTTGCCGATTACTTCCGGACCTTCACTTAAAAACTCGATCGTCAAGCTGGTGTTGTTCCGGGAATTGATGACGCTGCCGATTTGTTTCCATTCCGGCGCGTTCACATTGACGGGAATCAGCGCTCCAAGGGTTGCGCTGTACAAAATGCCGCCGCTTTCATCCAAAATGCGCACGCCTAGTTCCGGATTGGGGTATCCGGTGACCTTGAATAGGTTGAGGATCCAGGAAGTGAACAGATAATTGGTGTTCGGCTGCACCACCACCGTATCCCGGAAAAAGACCGCGCCGGGATTAAATCCGTTTACCACCATAAACCGCCCGGTTTCGTTGCCCACCGTGTGATCCGCAATGCGCCACCACGCGCCGATTTCCGTGCTCATGGAGTTGTTCATGATGTTCTGCACCGTGTATTCTCCGCCCAGCGGCGCGTAGACAGCAGGATTGGGCAGAACATAAGTGAAGTCAGGCGTGACTCTGGGATAGGGCTCGGTTGGCGCGCCGGTGTTGGCCGGTGTCTCCTGCGGGAAAGCACCGAACGTTCCTTCATCGGCAGCATTGATTAGATTGTCGCCGGCGATGATGGCGCAGGGATCCAAAATTGCCTGAATCGGCGTATAGATGACCGGTCCATTGAGAAAATTCTGGTTGATCAAATCCGCACCGGATACCGTAATCAAAAGCGTATCCGGTGTAACAGAATCGAGATTGGTGGAGCCGAGCGGCGGATTGACCGCAGCGCTGATGGGAGGGTTCACCCCTTGAGGAACATTCCCCGGTACCGCTGCGGAAAAATCCCCCGGCGTGGAAACCCCGCCCAGGGTCCCATAGGATTCCACGATCCGATAATTGCCGTTGGGCACATTGAGAAAAGCGTAATTGCCGGAGGAATCCGTTAAAACGGTAAGCCTCGCGGCCGTATTGATATTTTGAAGAATGACGGGAATATTCGCAAGCCCTGCATCGCCCGCGTCTATGGCGGCGGTTCTATTCCTGTCGAATACTACCCTTCCTGATATGGTGGCCATTCGATTAAAGCACCTCTATATTTTCAATTGGAAGCAAGCAAAAAGCCTTTTTCGTCGCGCGATATGCTGCCTCCATTTGTATGATATGAGGTCTAGCGAGACGCTGCCACTATTTGCCGGAACACAGAAATAAAATGCCGGAAAATCAGTGGTTACAGGGATTATTTTTTCCAGCCGTTTGTTATTATCTGTCGTTATAAAATAGTGTTTGGCTCGCCCATTCGGTTGCAAAGCCCTGTTCTATTCCGTATAACATAGGAAACCATATAAGGTTCTTTTTTCTCGTGGTTTAAAAGAGAAATCCAGTAACAAACATACGTCAAATGCCTGTTCGGATATGATAAAAAGGGATTCCGCAACAGTCAAAGACGGCATCGTTGGAATTAAAGAGGACCCAGCCGTAACCCGCGGTACGGTGAATACCTTGCTGGATTAGCGGATTAAGCCCAGATTCCCTTCTTAAAAAAAGCCGAATAAACAAACCCCGCCCAAAAAACGGACGGGGTTTGTACGTTCATTCGCGATGCGATTCTCGTATAGGCATGAACACGGCTGAAAAGAAACGAGGGCCGTTTATTGCAACAACCAAAAGTATGCGAAAACGCCGGCAAGGAGAGAACCCATCAAATTAAACAACATATCCATATCGGTGTCCTGAAGCCCTTTTTGGCTTTTTACGGAATGCTTCCCGTCGCTTACCATTTCAATCAGTTCAAAGAAAACGCCAAGGGTATTGCCGGTCAAAAAAACAAATAAAGCCCGAAACAGCAAAGAACCGCCTGTATTCACATAATGGTCCACAACGCAATACGTCAGTAAGGCAAAAGAAAAAGAACCAAACCCATGAAGATAGCGGTCGAAGGTTTTTGATTTGGTATAGCCACCCAAATAATGGCCAAAAAAGCATGCGCCTAGAATTGTCAGCATTGTAAGCAGCAATAGATAAGACGGAACATGGATCTGAAAAATCCAGATCGCAAGAAAAACCGCCAGATAGAAAAAGTAGGCGGCTAACGCTGATTTTGCGTATATCTTTTTGTCTTGTGAAAATAATTTTACCGCGGAAAAAATACACATAGCAGATACGATACCATAAACAATCAGAAGCCAAACAGGCATAAAAGCCGCCCCCATTCCATCGTGTAAACATTCCGTTTCGTAGTGTTTTCCCCAGCAATAGAATTATACAGTACCGCAGCAAAATCAATTTCCGCCGCAAAGTCATGACCACCCGTAAAACGGGTGGCATGAACGAGCCCTAAAAGGGCATAGGA
>CABQAC010000157.1 GCA_902462035.1 uncultured Eubacteriales bacterium | reverse complement strand
GACATCGCCCGCGGGCACGCCGTTTAACGGAGAACCGGCGCCAATACCGCCCAGTGGATCCAGCACCGAACCGGATACGGGGTTTTGGCGCGCTTCATCGTATTTATAATCTTCTCTTTCAAAACCAAAGAAGCTGAACCCGCAGTTCCTGCAATAAGGCTCTTTTTCATCATTTTGACAGCTGCATTTGGGGCACGTCTTGGACCGGCCGGAACCGCCCTCTTCAGGAGGCATATAGACAGAGTATTCCCCGCGAATTTTAGCCCAGGAAAACTGTGGGCCGTGGGAGGCGGCCAAATGACAGCGGCCCTGCCGCTCCCAGCATGTCCGGTGTTGGGGAGTTCCACACTCCGGACAGACAACAATGTCGTCTTCTTGGTCGAAAGGTTTGCCACAGGCGGGACAGGTATATCCTTTATACGAAATCATGTTATTCCTCCTGTTAGAAGGCGTTTCGGTTATAAAAGAAAAAACGTTGCGAGTGAAGAAGCAAGGTAAAGCCCAATAAAAAGGTAAATAAAGGCCGGCCGGACTCCGCCGCGTTTTTGCGCCAATTCGGCAAATTCGGCGTCAGAGGATGATACGCCTTTCAAATCTTTGGCTATTTTTAGGCAATGGCGCATATAAAGGCGGTTCCCAAAAAAGCACAGCAAGAGCTGCAGCACCCACATCAATAGGGTACACAGCATATTGGCCCACATGTAACCAGAGGGCAGCTGTGCCGCGTCCGGATTTTGAACCGCAAAAACCAGCATGAGTATATTGGGAAGGTACAGCGCCGCGTTAGCCAGCAAAAACAGAATGCCAGGCAGCACCATACGGCGGAAAAAAAGCCATGGAACACAGAAGATAAAGGCGGAAAAATTGGGGATTTTCTTTTCCGGATGTTCTTGCAGCATTTTGAAGCGGGGAAGGTAATAAGCGGAATTTTGGCCAACCACCGCAGCCAAGTCCTTTGCGGAAATGCCGTCGATGTCGTCTTCCGCGCTTAAACCGCCCAAAGGGTCCACAACGCCAGGCGTACCAGGTGCAAATCCGAAACCGCCCATAGGGCCGCCGGGAACGTTGCCAAATGGGGATTGAAATGGATTTGACTCCGTTTTCATCAGGGGATTGCCGCAGTGGGTACAAAAAAGCGTATTGGGCGGGTTTTGGGTACGGCAAGCAGGGCAGACGAGAACCGAAGCGCCGGACGATGGACCAGTCTGGTCCGTATGGACGTGCGTTTGGCGTTCCGGCTGAGGCGCCTGCCAGGTTTCTCCTTTTTGATGTAACTCCTCGCAGCCACAGTGGCCTAGGTAATTCCAGCAATCTCGGTGGTGCGGCGCACCACAATCGGGACATACGACAATATCGTCGTCGTCCATCAAATAACTGCTGCAAACCGGGCACTTTACGCCTTCGTATTTAAACATGATGTTTTCCTCCGCGTAAACATATACTACATTTATTTTACATAAAATAAAGCCGAAGTTCAATCGAATCGCCGAGAGTTTACGATAATTTCATATATTATTCGCGAAAAAGTCTTCGGGGGTTTTCGATTGACATCCCAGCGCAACTTTGTTACGATAAAACAGAAGAATAAAGGGAAGAAGTGTGGTTTGTACATGGGAAGATACCGGACTGATTATGTCAAGCGTTCCAGGAGGCGCAGGGGAACGGGAAAAAATATTTTCGGCACCATTGCCATGCTTCTCGCGTTGGTTTTAATCTTTTTTGCCGGCGCGATTGTGGGGCGGGTGCAAGCCAACCGGAATGCTCCAGGTACTGCTTCACAGCCGGTGCAAAATCCGCCGCCCGCAGTTTCGTCCGGCACCCAGCAACCGGAACCGCCCGGCATACCTGACGGGGTAGAGACGGCCAAGCGGGAAGAAAATCACGGTTTAGCGGGAATGGATCAAATTTTACCCATTGACCAGGTAACTTGTAATTACATTGTTATCGATCGCGCGACAGGTGAAATTATCCTCCAAAAGGGCGCGCAGGACCGTGTTTATCCCGCCAGTACCACAAAAATTATGACGGCCGCATTGGCGTTGGATTTGCAGCAGGATTTAAAAACGCAGATGACGGTCCAGCAAATGGCGCTGAGTATTCTGTCATATGATGCTTCGAAAATCGGCTTGCTTGTGGGAGAACAGCTTTCTTTCCAGGACCTATTATATGGTATGATGCTTCCTTCCGGCTGCGATGCCGCCAATGTGATTGCGCAAAACGCGGCGGCAGATGGTAATTTGAATACGTTTGTCAAACAGATGAACCAAAAAGCCAAGGATATTGGGTGCGACACTACTTATTTTGTCAATCCCAGTGGAATTCATTCGACCTCCCATTTTTCTACAGTGTCGGATTTGGCCCGCATTGAAACTTACGCCCAGCGCAACAGCATATACCAGAAAATTGTAGGAAGCCAGGATTACAACATGGCCACCACCAATCTGCACAATGCGGCCGGATGGAATATCCTGCACAACAGCAATCAGCTGCTGGGTCATGAAAGTTTATTTTCTAAATCGGGAAATATTATTCAAATCAATGGCTCAAAAACAGGTTCAACGGTGGGCGGCGGTTACAGCCTGGTTTGCACGGCCGTTACCAAGGACGGGGTAGAATTGGTTGCGGTTATTGCGGGCATCCCGTACGAAAACGGCAGGGGAATCTACAAACGCGCCGCTTATATGAGCGCTGTTTTGGAGGAAGCGGGCCGCTTGACGGCGGCACGGGAAAAAACGCCGGTTGTAACAGCGGGAAGCGATTTATCGTCCGTTTTACCGGAGGGGGTTCGAAAGGCGATTCCGCAAAACGCACAGGTTGTTGCAGAGCGTGGTTTCGCTTATTTGGAACAGACCGAACTGCGTCTGACCAACGGTTCCACACCGATTTTTATATCCGACAAATCGTTTCAGCAGACAGTTACGCTATATGACGATTTTTCGCAGGCAGTATCCCAGTTCGATCCGGGAGAAGAAAAGAATATTGGCTATTTGACAGTGGCCAATCAAGCCAAAGAGCTTTCGATTCAAATTCCGCTGATTTTAAAAGCGGCATCGTAAACCGTAAAAAGAAGCAGAAAAGAAAAAAGAACCGCCACGGGAAACCGAGGCGGTTTTTGCTGTACCGGGATGTGCGGTATCATAATGAATTTATCCAGGCGCGAAACAATTTCTGGATGATACCGGAGCAGGATGAGATCATAGCGCTGCTGGTGGCGTATGTGAGATATGACACGTACCGGCAGTTAAGCCGGGAAATACTCTGTTTGTGCAAAATGTGAGGATTATACAAAATAAAAATTTTGTATAATTAGAAGGGGCAAGCCCTAAACTAATTAAACAAAATTAAGCGTTTTGCGCGAGCTGATCATAGCCGCCATGGCTTTCCGAAACCTCCTTACACAGCATATAGTTATTGGTTGACAAGCAACCACAACAAATGGTATAATGAGCGTGGCAAAGGTAGCGCTCGCATCTCATATACCATCCATCAATTACCAGCATAACACAAAAGCAGACCTGTAACAAGGTCTGCTTTTGTGTTATTTTTTCACCAATTCAGTTTTACGCGCTTTTAGCCTAGCCGCCGTCAAATCGTCCGCCATGGCGTACAACAGCGTGACGGCTTCCGAACTGTGATTCAAAAGCCGCTGCACCTTTTGCAGGGATTTTCCTTTGCGGTACTGCTCCACGGCGTAAATTTTCCGAGCGGTGTGCGGCGCGATGTTTTCCGCAAGCCTGCGGCCATCCAGCCGATACAGGCGCGAAACTCGCTTCAAGTCCTTAAAAACAGCTTGTCGGGTTCTGTGCTTGCGGGAATCGTTCCGTCCTTCAAAGACAAAGAATCGTCCAGCAAAGCTAAGCATTTGATGATACAAGCTCAACGGAAAATATACCCGACGATTCTTCCCCGTTTTCTGCTCTCGAATTGTCATTCTTTGGGAAAGATGTGCTGACTTCAAAGCCAGCACATCGTCAATGCGCAGCCCAGTAGCCATCGAGACCTCCAAAGCAAGGCGGTTTTGCGGCATTAATGCCGTGAGTAACAGCCCCATACAATCGCGGTTTATGTAGTCGGTGCGCACCTTTTCACCTCCTTTCCCCTGTCAGTTAACAAACCTGAAAATGACAACTGACAAATCCAAATCGACAAAAACAGACGTAATTCGGCCGAAGATGCGGCAAAATTTACCTGTGATTATTTCCCACAACCTTAAAAGATAAACCGCCGTTTGTTTCAAATTCATCGCCCGGTGCTTGCTGGAAGTCAGCATTAAAATACTCAAAGCGTGGCGCGGCAAGGGTCCCGCCGCTCAAATAGTAGCGGCCCCCCACAGCGCCGCCCTGCTTTGTTATGTACTTAGAAATATAGCCACACACCGCCATATAGCTGCCGGTCAGATGAACAGCAGTTGTAAAGCCCAAATGCCATTCGGGCAGGTTAAAGATTGTCCTGCCGTCCTTGTACTGGTGACCGCTATCCACCAATTTTACCGCGCTGCTGTTGATCAGGCCATGAAAATGCACCGCGCCATCTTTGTGAAGTTCCGGGACAATCACATACCGCAGCCCCCGGCGCCGCACGCGATTGTCCAGCCACTGCCCAAGCCGTTTGACAGCGGCCTTGTAATCGTAGCGATCAATCGCAGAAGCGGCAAGGGTCAGTGTAATAAAAAGGTCAAACTGATTGCAGGCAGCCAGATCGAACACACGCTGCCGTGCCCGCCGTACCGCCCGGGCTTTGTTTTCCGCCTGCTCGGCCTCCCAGCGCTCAAAAGCGGCTAAGCTACCTTCCTCCGCCGCCCAAATTTCGCGCACATCCTCGGTAATGCGGGAGGGCTTTCGCACCCCCCGCACAAGTTCCAGGCCATCCGGGTTAAAAATAGGCTTGCTGCAAACCATGGTTTCTTGAAGAATATCCCCATCCGGCGAAGGATAAAACTTCCGCCTCCCGTTATAACAACACTCCTCGCGCGTCAACAACCATTGCATAATTTTTGACGGAATAATGTCCCCTATATCAAGTAGGGCCAAGCCGCTCACGCCTACGGCGCTTCGCTCCTCCGCACTTGTCGCGCCCGTCATAGCGCCCCCAG
>CABQAC010000156.1 GCA_902462035.1 uncultured Eubacteriales bacterium | reverse complement strand
GCCGTGCCCGCCCGAGCCGCCGTGCCCGCCCTGCTGTCCGTCTTGTTCGCGCGGGCAATGCCATTTGTCCGGCCGCGTGGACGCTTACTCAACCAAATATCAATATGGCGCCGGCGAGGAGACTCCGGACCAAGGGGAGACGTCATGTCGCCGGTAACAAAACGGCTGCGGCAGGCATACGAACAAGCGCCTGTTGTCCCCTTCGATTCCACGTCCAAGTTCGTTGTGATGAGCGACTGCCACCGGGGCCAGGGAAATACCGGGGATAATTTTTTGCCCAGCCAAAACTTGTTTTTCGGCGCGCTGGAATATTATTACGAAAACGGTTTCACGTATATCGAATTGGGCGACGGAGACGAGTTGTGGGAAAATCGAAAGATGAAAACCATCATCGACGCCCACAGCGATGCCTTTTGGATGATGTCCAAGTTTTACCGGGAAAACCGCCTTTATATGCTGTATGGCAACCACGACATGGTGAAAAGCCGGAAAACCTTTTCCAAAAAGCATTGCGACAATTATTACTGCGACTCCGCCGCATGTTGCCTTCCGCTTTTTCCCAACATCCAAATTTTGCAAAGCATGATTTTAGAGGACAGCGAAAAAAGGCGGCTTTTTCTGGTGCATGGACACCAAGGCAGCCTGCTGAACGACCGGCTGTGGCCGTTAGGGCGGTTTATGGTCCGATACTTGTGGCGGCCGCTGGAACTGGTCGGCTTTTTGGCCCCCACCGGCGCGGGAATGCCCGGCCATAAAAAAGACCGGATCGAAAAAGAGCTGGCCGCTTTTGCCGGCGAGAAACAACAAATCATGATCGCGGGCCATACCCACCGCCCGGTCTTCCCCAATCCTGGGGAAGGGTATTATTTTAACGACGGCAGCTGCGTCCACCCGCGATGTATTACGGCTATAGAAATTGAAAACAATCTTATTACGCTGGTCAAATGGCAGGTTGCAATCAGAAAGGATCGAAGCCTGTTCGTTGACCGCCAGGTTTTGGAAGGACCGGCCAGCATCGCGTCTTATTTCAAAAAATAAAACCATATTTGCATGTTTCATAAACAAGAACGGTAGTCCATGCCGTATGGCATTGGATTACCGTTCTTGTTTGTTCTATTTTTTTACAACGGGAAACCATAGCTCGATGAATCCATATTCTTCATTGCCGCCATAAATTTCAAAGTTGGCGCCATCGGCTCGTTCATAATTGGCGGTTGGAAGCCATTCGCTGTAAAACCTCTTTTGCATGGTTGATAAAATTTTAAAGAATTCATCATCCCACCGGAACCGCTCAGAAGTAAAAATCACATAGGTCTGCGCCGGAATATGGACCGTCAGATACCCTTCTGTTCGGCTGGTGCCGGACACAAAGGCACAAAGCATATAAGGAAAAGTGTTTTCTTCGGTCTTGCGGTAATTTTCTACGGCGTGAATTTTACAGAGGTTCGTTGGCACATGGCTTGGCAATTGGCCCGAGTTTTGAAAAAGACGTTCGTATTCACCGTTGCGGTGACAGGTTTGCCACAGCTCTGATGGACTAAGGTACCCTTGTTCCCCGGTAAGGGATGCGATGGTTTCAATGCCAAACACGTCAAACGCATCTTTTTTTTCCATTCGATAAGTCATTTCTTTCTCCCCTTTAATCGAAATTTGAAAAGAAATTTTTGGATAGGCTTTTAACGGAACGCCATCGCGCCTTGCTTGGGTGGGCGTTATCCCATGCAACGCGCTGAAAGCCCGCGTAAACGATGTTGCGGAATCGTATCCATATTTAAGGGCGAGATCGATGATTTTTTGATTGCTGCTTTGCAATTCCATCGCGGCGGCTGTTAATTTTCTTCGCCGAATATATTCTGCTAATGGGATGTCGGTAATAAATGAAAACATCCGCTGAAAATTATAGGAAGAACAGCAAGCCCTCTGACAGATATCCTGAAAATTAATGTCGTCGGTCAGATGTTCCTCAATGTAATCAATCGCCGCGTTCATTTTGGTTAGCCAGTCCATGCAGGCCCCCTCCTTCATTTGAATGTTGAACCGATCTTAACAGGTGCGCAGCGCGCAGAAGAATATAAATGATTAATAGTACAAAACAGCAGGAATATCTCGACTTTTTGTGCACAAGTTTATCACGCTGGAATGGTAGCGGGCCGCATGCCGCGATGACAGGATGGGCGAATTCTATTTTACCATATAAAAATACTACAATAAACACCATATGATGAAAAGGAATTTTGGTAAAAACAAGCGCTTTTTAACATAACGCTGAAACTCCAAAACGCTTTGCAAATAAAATTTGAAAAAAAGGTTGACAAACGAAAAAGCGTGTGCTAGAATACACCCAAACAAACGGCAATGGTGTCGCAGAAGAAATCTGCAGCACCATTGTTTTTTTATTCCGTTGGCAAAGCGGCAAAGGCGTCGTAGGAATACGACTGTCTTTGCCGCTTATTTTTTTTAAAGAGGGAATGAACATGAACGCGATTACAAACGTATTCGGGACCAATGTTTTTAACGACGCGGTGATGCGCGAGCGCTTGCCGAAGGAAACTTACAAGCAGCTCCAGCGCACCATCAAAGAAGGCAGGCACCTGGACAATACGGTCGCCCATGTCGTCGCCAATGCAATGAAGGATTGGGCCATTGAAAAAGGGGTAACCCATTTTACCCATTGGTTCCAGCCGATGACCGGCATCACGGCCGAAAAACACGACAGTTTTATTTCGCCGACGGACGACGGCCGGGTGATCCTTGAATTTTCGGGGAAAGAGCTGATTCAGGGGGAACCGGATGCCTCTTCGTTCCCGTCGGGCGGCCTGCGCGCGACCTTTGAAGCCAGGGGATATACCGCTTGGGATCCGACCTCGTACGCTTTTATCAAGCGAAAGACGCTTTGCATTCCCACTGCGTTCTGTTCCTACGGCGGGGAGGCCCTGGACAAGAAAACCCCGCTGCTGCGGTCGATGGAAGCCATCAACAAGCAGGCTTTGCGGGTGGTAAAGCTGTTTGGCAACGAAGATGTCACCTCTATCCAGACTACTGTGGGGCCGGAACAGGAATACTTCCTGGTTCCCCAGCAGCTATTCGACCAGCGGCCGGATTTGCGTTTTACGGGGAGGACGCTGTTCGGCGCTAAACCGCCCAAAGGACAGGAACTGGAAGACCATTATTTCGGGACCATCAAAACCAAAGTGGCCGAATTTATGGAGGAACTCAACGAGGAACTGTGGAAGCTGGGGATTTTGGCAAAAACGGAACATAACGAAGTGGCGCCCGCCCAGCACGAATTGGCGCCGGTTTTTACCACCACCAACATTGCCACCGACCACAACCAGCTGACCATGGAAATGATGCAGCACATTGCAAAAAAGCACGGCCTTGTTTGCCTGCTGCACGAAAAGCCCTTTGCCGGTGTTAATGGCAGCGGGAAGCATAACAACTGGTCCATTTCCACCAATACCGGAAAGAACCTGTTGGACCCGGGGGAGACCCCCCACGAGAACGCCCAATTCCTGCTGTTTTTGTGCGCCGTAATTAAAGCGGTGGACGATTACCAGGATTTACTGCGGATTTCGGTGGCTTCTGCCGGTAACGATCACCGGCTTGGCGCCAATGAAGCGCCCCCGGCGGTGGTGTCCATCTTCCTGGGAGATGAGTTGACCGATATTTTGAAGGCGATTGAAAACAACGCGCCTTACGGTACCAAGGAAAAAGAAATTATGAAGGTTGGGGTACATACCCTGCCGCGCTTCCCAAAAGATACGACGGACCGCAACCGGACTTCGCCCTTTGCGTTTACCGGCAACAAGTTCGAATTCCGCATGCTTGGTTCGTCGGCGTCCATTTCCGGAGCCAACGTCGTGCTGAATACGGCGGTTGCGGAAAGTTTAAGGCAGTTTGCGGATGTTCTGGAGGCGAGCGGCAATTTTAACGAGTCGATCCAAAAATTGATCCAAGGCACCATCCGGGAGCACAAAAGGATTATCTTCAATGGAAACGGGTACGACGACGCCTGGATTCAGGAGGCGGAAAAGCGGGGGCTGCTCAATTTAAAAACCACGCCCGACTGCCTGCCCTATTTTATCCACGACAAAAATATCAAGCTGTTTACCACCCACCGGGTATTTTCCGAAATCGAGGTTCAGGCGCGGTACGAAATCTTGCTGGATAATTATTCGAAGGTGCTGAATATCGAGGCGCTGACCATGCTCGATATGGCGAAAAAGGATTTGCTGCCCGCGGTATCCGGATATTGCAAAAAGCTGAGCGAAACCATCATCGCCAAAAAGGCGGCGGTATCTCCCGTCAACTGTTCCTACGAGGAAGACACCCTGCAGAAACTGTCGGACATTTGCGGCGCGATGTACCGCAAAACACAGGATTTGGAAGGATGCCTGCTCCATTTGCAGATGAAAAACCTGGACGCCTTGGAATTGGCGCGGTATTACCGTGAAAAGGTATTCCTGGCCATGAACGAACTCCGGATTGCCGCGGACGAAGCGGAAAGCGTGATGGACCGGTCGTTTTATCCGTATCCCAACTACGGCGATTTGCTGTTTGGCGTCCGGTAAAGCGGCGGGACTGGGGAACAGCCAAAGATATTTTTGCTTTGTGTTTTTGGAATCCGCCGGGCTGCCGGGGGATTATAAAAAAAGTCATCAGAAAGGGTTGAATGACGTATGATCGCAGAAATCTTCTCCAATGTAGATACCATGTGGGTATTGATTGCGGCGGCGCTGGTGTTCTTTATGCAGGCCGGGTTTGCCATGGTGGAAACCGGTTTTACCAGGTCGAAAAACGCCGGTAATATCATCATGAAGAACTTGATGGACTTTTCCATCGGCACCCCGCTTTACTGGTTTGCGGGTTTTGGCATCATGTTCGGTACCCAAAGCGCAGTTTTCGGCGGTATCGACCTGTTCACACAGGGCGATTATTCCGCGATTCTGCCGGAAGGCGTCAGCTTTTTCGCATACTTCATTTTCCAAACCGTGTTCTGCGCCACCGCGGCGACCATCGTCTCCGGCGCGATGGCGGAGCGGACCAAATTCAGCAGCTACTGCGTATACAGCGCGGTTATCAGCTTGATCGTGTATCCGATTTCCGGCCATTGGATTTGGGG
>CABQAC010000155.1 GCA_902462035.1 uncultured Eubacteriales bacterium | reverse complement strand
CCAGGACCCAACGAGCCGCGCCGGGCAGAAACTTGCTTCTGCCCGGCTTTGTTATGACAAAGGAGCGTTTTGCATGCATTACGGCGACCGATTCCGGAAGGAGACCTTTTGGCGCGGACTGATCACCTGCTGCGGATTGTTTATGATTTTGCTGACCCTGTCCATCGGGTTTTTCCTCATTTACCAGGGTACCGGCACCTTTACCAAATACGGTCACAGCATTGTGGAATTCCTGTTTTCCTCCGCCTGGGCGCCCGCGGACAACTCCCAGGGCGGCGGTTCGGTGGGCGCGGCCATCTACATTTTCGGTTCCATCGTAACCTGTGGCCTGGCGCTGGTCATCGCTGTCCCCTTCAGCCTGGGCGCCGCCATCTTCATGACCGAAATCGCCCCTAAAATCGGTTCCCGGTTTTTTCAGCCCGCCATGGAACTTTTTGTGGGGGTCCCTTCGGTGGTGTACGGCTGGGTGGGGCTGACGGTTCTTGTGCCATTCATCAAAAATGTTTTTCATCAAACCCACGGTTATTCCGTTCTGGCTGCCGGCATCGTCTTGGCGGTCATGATCTTCCCCACCATTACCAGCGTGACGGCCGACGCCATCCGCAGCGTTCCCCTCTCCTACCGGCAGGCGGCGTACGGGCTGGGTTCCACCCGCTGGCAGGTCATCCGCCGGGTGGTCATTCCGGCGGGCCGTTCCGGTATGTTTACCGGCATTATTCTGGGGCTTGCGCGGGCATTCGGCGAAGCGCTGGCCGTGGCCATGGTCATTGGCAAAACCCGCGCCTTTCCCAAAAACATTTTGTCCCCCACCAACAACCTGACTTCAGCCATCGCCTCGGACATGGGCGGCGCCATGGAAGGCGGGGAATACAATCTGGCGCTGTGGACCATGGCGCTGCTGCTGTTCCTGATCTCGCTGTTCTTTATATTCTTGGTCCATCTCATTTCGGGGAAAGGGGAGAAAAAAGCCCATGAAACTCACCAATCGGGCAAAAAGAGCAAAGTGCGCCGATAAAGCCATGACCGTGGTTTTCTACTGCGTCGCGGGGTTTTTCTTCCTGCTGTTGCTGGCGTTGGCGCTGCACATCCTCGTCGGCGGGTTTCAGGGCTTTACGCCGGAACTGCTCTCTTTTACGAAAAACGGAATCGGCAACCAGCTTTTTAATACCGTCTACCTGGTGTTCCTTTCGCTGCTGATCAGCGTACCGCTTGGGGTGCTGGCGGGAATCTATATGGCGGAATACGCCAAAAAGGGTAAAATTACAAAAATCCTGCGCATTTGCATCGAGACCCTTTCCTCCCTGCCCTCCATTGTGGTCGGACTGTTCGGCTACCTGGTGTTTATCGTGATGACCGGCTCGAAATGGAGCCTGATGGCTGGCGCGCTGGCGGTATCCATCCTCAGCCTGCCGCTGATCACCACCGTGACGGAGGACGCCCTGCACGCCCTGCCGGACGGGTACCGCCACGGCAGCCTGGGGCTGGGAGCCACCCGCTGGCAGACGGTGCTGCACGTGATGCTGCCGGCCTGCATGCCCCGGATTATCACCGGCGTTATTCTGGCGGCGGGACGCGGCTTTGGCGAAGCGGCCGCCCTGCTGTACACCGCCGGCATGAGTACCGACATCAACTGGCAAAATTGGAATTTGTCCTCCCCCGGGTGCCCCCTAAACCCCTTCCGGTCCGGCGAGACGCTGGCACTGCATATCTGGGCGTCCCGCACCGAGGCCCTTTCCCCCAACGCGGCGCAAATCGCCAATTTTTCCTCCGCCGTGCTGGTGCTTCTGGTATTTGCCTTCAGCATCGCGGCGCGTTTGCTGAGCCGCCGTCTCGACCGCAAGATGGGGGGCGCGAAAGGATGAGAGAATCCGTTTTAAAGCAGGCGTTCTGCGCCGCCCAAACAACCGGCGCGGCCGGGGCCTTGCTTCCCAAAGCAGCTCAAAACATCCGATTCCCGCAAAAGAAAGGGGCATCCGTCATGTCAGAACAAACTGTAGCAGCCGCCGTACAGCCCAAATTCCGGGTTTCGGAGCTGGACCTGTATTACAGCGGGTTCCAGGCGCTGAAAAAGATCGCCATGGATATCCCCGGCAATCAGATAACCGCGCTCATCGGCCCGTCGGGCTGCGGAAAGTCCACCTTTTTGAAAACTCTGAACCGGATGAACGATCTGGAGGACAACGTCCGCATCGAAGGCAGCGTGTTGCTCGACGGCACCGACATATACCGGGATATGGACGCCATTTCCCTGCGGCAGCGTATCGGCATGGTGTTCCAGCAGCCCAACCCCTTCCCCAAAAGCATTTACGACAACATCGCGTATGGCCCCCGCATCCAGGGAATCAAGCGCAAATCCAGGCTGGACGAGATCGTCGAGCGCAGCCTGATCCAGGCCGCCATTTGGGACGAGGTCAAGGACCGCCTGCACAAAAGCGCCCTGGGCCTTTCGGGCGGGCAGCAGCAGCGGTTATGTATTGCCCGGGCACTGGCCGTGTCACCGGACGTGCTGCTTATGGACGAACCCACCAGCGCTTTGGATCCCATATCCACCTCTAAAATCGAGGACCTTGCCGTTGAACTGAAAAATGACTATACTATTATTATCGTTACCCACAACATGCAGCAAGCGGCCCGGATATCGGACAAAACCGCCTTTTTCCTGCTGGGCGAAATGATCGAATTCGGCGCTACCGAGACGCTGTTTTCCGCGCCGGCGGACCGGCGGACCGAGGATTACATCACGGGGAGGTTCGGATAATGAGAACCCATTTCGACCAACAGCTCGAACAGCTGCATGTGGAACTGATCACCATGGGCGCGCTATGCGAGGACGCGATTTCCGCCTCGGCCAAGGCGCTGCTGGACGGGGATTCGGCCCTGGTGCCGAAAGCCTATACCGCCGAACGGGAAATCGACCGCAAGGAAAGGGAAATCGAAACCCTGTGCCTGCGGCTGCTGCTGCAGCAGCAGCCGGTCGCGCGGGATCTGCGGATCATCTCCTCCGCATTGAAGATGATCAGCGACATGGAGCGTATCGGCGACCAGGCCAGCGATATTGCGGACATCAGCAAGGAAATTCAAAACAGCGGCGCCATTAGTATGGTGCACATCAAGGATATGGCCGAGGCCACCATCAAAATGGTCACCGACAGCGTGGAATCCTTTGTAAAGGAGGATTTGCCCCTGGCCCGTGCGGTCATCGATTACGACGACGTGGTAGACGGCTTGTTCGACCGGGTCAAGGGCGAATTGGTCGGGCTGATCTCCCAAAATCCGGCCAATGGCGGGCCATGCCTCGATTTACTGATGATCGCCAAATACTTCGAGCGCATCGGCGACCATGCGGTAAACATTGCCGAATGGGTGGAATTTTCCATGACCGGCAAACATGTGGGCGAAAAATCGGAAAGATAATGCTTTTCATCGGGCGGTTGAGCTTTCACGCCGCCCTTTATGGCGCGAAAGCGCCAAATATCTCAGCCGCAGCGAAAGGATGGTCACATCGATGATCTATGTACTAGAGGATGACGACAGCATCCGGGAACTGGTGGTGTATACCTTGTGCAGTGCCGATCTTCCGGCGGTGGGATTTGCCCGGCCGTCGGACTTTTGGGCCCAGCTGAACCGCAATACGCCGCACCTGATTTTGCTGGATATCATGCTGCCGGAGGAAGACGGGCTGCAAATCCTGCGGCGGCTTCGCACCTCCCCCGCTACCCGGCGGACCATGGTAATGCTGCTGACCGCCAAGGGCACCGAATTTGACAAGGTGGTAGGCCTGGACGGCGGCGCGGACGACTATCTTTCGAAGCCTTTCGGCATGATGGAGCTGGTGGCCCGGGTCCGCGCGCTGATGCGCCGGGCGGAGGCCGAAGCCGAACCGGAGCCGGCTTATACCATGGGCGGGTTAACGCTGGATCCCGCCAAGCACACGGTCACGGCAAACGGGGAATCGGTTTCCCTGACCTTGAAGGAATTCGAACTGCTCCGCCTGCTGATGCGCAGCAGGGACACGGTGCTGACCCGTGACCGGCTGCTTAACGAGATATGGGGCTATGCCTTTGACGGCGAAAGCCGCACGGTAGACGTGCACATCCGTTCGTTGCGCCAAAAGCTGGGGCAGGCCGGAAGCTGTATCGAGACGGTGCGGGGCGTGGGCTACCGCTTTCGGGAGAATGAAGCCTGAAAGGCCGCCCAGCGCGTTTTCTCGAACAGCCCGCAGCGAAAGGAGGGGCTTTATATGACAAAACGAATTTTTCGCGCCGCAACAGCCGTGGCGCTGACCATGCTGCTGCTTTGCGTAGCGCTGATTTTAGGCGTGCTGTACCGCAACAACGAAACCCAATACGCCCGCCAGCTGTCCGATACGGCCGAGTACATCGGTCGCGGTATCGAGCTGAAGGGACTCGATTATCTTTCCTCTTTGGAAAAAACTATTTACCGGGTTACCTGGATTGACAGCGACGGTACCGTCCGGTACGACAGTTCGGCCGATCCTGCAACCATGGACAACCACAGCGACCGGGAAGAATTTAAAGAAGCGCTCGATTCCTCCACCGGCGAAAGCACCCGCTATTCGCGGACCTTATCCACCAATACGGTCTATTTTGCCATGCGGCTTTCCGACGGCACGGTGCTTCGGGTGTCAGGCGCCCAAAGTTCCGTGGCCCAGGTGCTGCTGGCGCTGCTTCCCTCTATTTTAGTGGCGGTTGCGGCGGCGCTGGTTTTGTCCGGGGCGCTGGCTTACCGGGCCTCCCGCCGGATCGTAAAGCCCCTGGCGGAAATCGACCTGGAACACCCTGAGGAAGCGGAGACCTACGACGAGCTGATTCCCTTTCTCAAACGCATCTCCGCCCAAAATAAGCAGATCGACGGGCAGATGAAAGAACTGCGGGAGCAGCAGCAAAAGTTCCATGTGATCACCGAGAACATGAGCGAGGGCTTTTTGATCGTGGACCAACGCACCAACGTGCTGTCCTACAATTCCAGCGCGCTGCGGCTGCTGGGGGTGGACGACAAGGTGGAAAACCAAAGCGCCCTTACCTTAAACCGCAGCGAAAGTTTTCGCAGCGCCGTAAGCCTGGCGCTGCAGGGGCAGCACAGCGAAAAGCTGATGAAACTGCGCGGCCGCTGCTACCAGCTGATCGCCAATCCC
>CABQAC010000154.1 GCA_902462035.1 uncultured Eubacteriales bacterium | reverse complement strand
AAAGCTGACAATGGAAGAAATTATCTCTCGCTGGCAGAACTACAAGGGCCGCGCGCAAGAATTAAACCTCCCCTCTGCGCCCAAGCGGTTTTTGCATTATTTCCGGGAAGACAACCGGCCCCAGTGCAAGGAAGACCGGATGTTGGAAAACGGCATGGCGGTCTCCATCGGCCGGCTGCGCCCGGACACCCAATACGATATAAAATTTGTATGCCTTTCCCACAATACCCTGCGGGGCGCTGCGGGCGGCGCCGTTCTCATGGCGGAGCTGCTGTGCGCCGAGGGTTACATCTCCTGACCGGTTTTGCCGGAACAACGAAAGGATATGTGATTATGAAGAAGACTGTTTTTACCGGCGCCGCCACTGCTATTATCACACCCATGCGTGAAGACGGAGCCGTAAATTACGACGCGCTGGGCAGGCTGATCGATTTTCAATTGGAAAACCATATCGACGCCATCGTCACCTGCGGCACCACCGGCGAATCCGCCACATTGGACCACGAGGAACACTGCGAGGTCATCCGCTTTACCGTTGACCGCATCGCCGGCCGGGTACCGGTCATTGCCGGTACCGGCAGCAACGACACCGCTTATTCCCTGGAGCTTTCCAAGGAAGCGGAGCATATGGGCGCGGACGCGCTGCTGTTGGTGTCCCCCTATTACAACAAAACCTCGCAAACAGGGCTCGTCCGGCATTTTACCTATGTGGCGGACCGGGTTAACATCCCCTGCATCCTGTATAATGTGCCCAGCCGCACCGGCTGCAACATCAAGCCCGAAACCTACCAAGCGCTTTCGAAGCACCCGAACATCGTGGCTACCAAGGAAGCCAACGGCGACCTTTCCGCCGCCGCGGTAACCGCCGCACTATGCGGGGATGATTTGACCATTTATTCCGGCAACGACGATCAGGTGGTACCGCTTTTGTCCCTGGGCGGCAAGGGCGTTATCTCGGTATTTTCCAACCTGCTGCCCCAAACCATGCACGACATCAACGCGCTGTGGTTCCAGGGCAAACACGAGGAAAGCCGCAAGCTGTTCCTTCAATGGCTCGATCTGATGAACGCTTTGTTTATCGATGTCAATCCCATTCCAGTCAAGGAAGCCGCCAACATGCTGGGAATGCAAGCCGGTCCATGCCGCCTGCCGCTGACCGACATGGATGAGCCTTCCCGCCAAAAGCTGAGAGGCGCGTTGGAACGGCACGGTTTATTTGCCCGCTAACATTTTGTCCGGCGTCCTGGCCTACGGCATGGGGCGCCGTCTTTCTAACAGGACTTGTAAAATGAAGCGGAGCAAGGTTTTGGGCAGAACGTTCCGGTTCATGTGAAAGGATGCGTAATTGAACATGACCAAAATAATTCTTTGCGGCTGCAACGGCAAAATGGGCAAGGTTATTTCCCGCTGTGTGGCCGAACGCGGCGATTGCGAGATCGTGGCAGGCATTGATCTGGCGGGTGTGGGCGATGGCGGCTACCCAGTGTTTCCCGCCCCGCGCCAGGTGACGGTCACCGGCGACGTCATCATTGACTTCTCCCACCCTTCGGTGGTGGACGGCCTGCTGGAATTCGCCGTGGGGCACAAAATCCCAGTGGTGGTTTCCACCACCGGTTACAGCGAATCCCAGGTGGAAAAACTGAAGGCCGCATCCAAAACCATCCCGATCTTTTATTCGGGCAACATGTCCCTGGGCATCAATCTGCTCATCGAGCTTGCCAAACGCGCCGCCGCAGTGCTGGGCAGCGATTTCGACATCGAGATTGTGGAAAAACACCACAACAGCAAAATCGACGCGCCCAGCGGTACCGCGCTGATGCTGGCAAACGGCGTTTCCGAAATGATGCAGCCCCCTGTCGAATACGTTTACGACCGCCATACCAAGCGGGAAAAGCGCACCAAGCAGGAAATCGGCATTCACGCGGTGCGTGGCGGCACCATCGTGGGCGAGCACGAGGTCATCTTTGCAGGGCACGACGAAGTGATCACCCTATCCCATTCCGCTCAGTCGCGGGAGGTTTTTGCCGTCGGCTCCATCAACGCAGCCTTGTTTTTGGCCGACCGCCAGCCCGGCATGTACCAAATGGGCGACCTGCTGGCCGACCGCTGAACCGCAGCCTTAGCCAATACAAAAAAAGGAACCGGGTTAATCCGGTTCCTTTTTATTTAGGCCGGCGAAATACCGGCATCTTTTAAAAAGCCTTCCACCAAGTCCAAAACCGTATCGGTCCAGAAGGCGGCGCCGCCGTGATCCGCGCCCTTCAGCTTATATAATTCGGCTGTTTTGTTTTCTTCCTTTAACTTATCATACAGCATAACGCTTTGCTCAAACGGCACGAGCCGGTCCTTGTCCCCATGGAGGATGAAAACCGGAGGAATCGGGGTACCCCGCCGGATATAATTCATCGGTACCGTGGGGGCGGTCAGCTCCGGGTGTTCCAGCACCGCCAGGCCGCCGATCAGCAGCCCTTCGGGGCTGTCTGCCGCACAGTGGTTCTGGGTGGACAGCACATCATTCATTTTGGCGATATCCGTGGGCCCGTAATAGTCCACCACGGCGCGCACGCCGCAGCCGTATTCCCCATATAAATCGGTATCCAGCGCCGCTTCTCCCGCCGTCAGGCCCGCCAGCAACGCGGTATGGCCGCCGGAAGAATCGCCCCACAGAAAGACCTGGTCGGGCAGGATATGGTAGTCGTCCGCGTGCTTGCGCAGGAACCGGATTGCGGTTTTTGTATCCTGTACCTGGGCTGGAAAAGGAGCCACCTCACTGGGGCGGTATTCCACAACCGCTACGATGTAGCCCCGCTTGGCAAAATCCGCAAGCCTTGGCAGGTTGCAGTAAACATCCTGCTTCCGCCAGCCGGAACCCTGTACGAATACCGCCAAAGGATACCGTTTCTCCGCCTGCCCCCCGGTAAACGCCCCTACGATTTGCAGCGTCAAATCAATGCCGTCCCGCTGGGCGTATACCACGTTGTGCTTGTAATAGCAGGCGATGGTGCCAAACTCTGCCTCCAGTTCCCGCATGCCTTCGGTTTTTGCCTCGGAAGCGGGAAAATCCTCGTAAGACAACGCTTGTGGCTCGATCATCATCGTTCTCTCATCCTTTCGCTATCTAAAATTTCATATATAAATTGACCTATCCGTGCGTAATATGCCTATTTCACTCTTGATTTTTATTCCGATAAAGGATATAATACAAGAAAAAAGAGAGGGGTTTTATCATGCCATCCGGAGCAATAAAAATGGTGGGTTACATCGTTATGGCACTGTCCTTTGTAAGCGGTATTATAGGTGGATTTACCATGAAAGTTCAGTCTTACTATAGGCAAGATCAATTTAATTTTGGATTAATGATTGCAGTCTGGGTTTCCGGACTATTATTTTTGTTTATTTGCGAAATTGCTGGTACGATCGTAGAAGGATTAGAAATTTTACATTCCGATTCAGAACGGCTCACCAAAGCAATTCTGCGGAAATCTTCTAACGATTCAAAAGCGGTTTCGGTTGACGATGAGATTACTTATCTCCACACAATGCCCGCCGTAACCGATATTTGGACTTGTAATTATTGTAATACCCCCAATAATGCGGAAAATAAAGAATGCGTCAGATGTCACAGGCCCAAATAATGAAATACAATCCTATCCCCGCCCCTGGTCCCGCAGCCGTTTCAGCAGCCGGACATCCCGGCCGTCAAACCACAAAACCCGGTACCCGCCCATAATACGGGAGATGATTCGTTCGCTGTACTTGCTCTCCAGTTCCTGCAGGGATAAATTGGTGTTTATAATGGTAGGCCGGCCGGTGATCAGCCGGGTATTGACAACATTATAAATAGCCGAGGTGACAAACGGGGTTATAAACTCGGTACCCAGGTCATCTAATATCAGCAGGTCGCATTCCAGCAGCAGCGCCGCGCTGTCCTCCCCCGGCTGGGCTTTGCCGAACCGTTCCCGCTCCAATTGGGCGATCAGGTTTTGGGCTGATCCGTACACTACGCCGTACCCCCGGGCAATGGCTTCCCGGGCAATGGCAAGGGATAAATGCGTTTTCCCCAACCCCGTGGCGCCGCTCATCAGCAAACTGGAAGAATCCATGGAAAAGGTCTCGGCGTATTTTTTGCAGAACCGGAAATTCTCCTCCATTTTTTTTCGGGGAGACTTTCCGGTTTTTGCATTTGGTTCATCGCTGTAATAGGATAGGTCAAAATTCTCAAAACCGCAAAGCTCCAACGGCGAAAGCCGGTTGAGTTTGTTGTATGCTTCCTCCCGCAGCAATTGTTTTAAACAGACGCACATTCTGCCGTCGACATACCCTTCATCGCGGCATTTCGCGCAAAAGTAGCGGGGCTCCATATAATCTTCCGCAACGCCCGCCGCTGCCAGCAGCTGTTTCAGCTCTTGCTGCTGGGCCAGGTTTTCCCGGGCAAGCTGCTCAATCTGTTCGCTTACCGAAGCTCCGCCGGTAATGATAATCCGCGCCGTGCGCGCCCCGGTCCGGGCAATTTCCCCTTCGATTTGGGCAATGCGGGGGAACTTCGCCTCCAGCATTTCCCGTCGCAGCCTGGCTTCCCGCAGCGCACGGCTGCGGCGGTCGCTCAAGCGGCCCATTGCGCTTTCGTATACGTCCTTGCTGTATCCCATACCGTCCGCCCCTTTCCGCCGCTGTTACGATATCTCGTTTCGGGTTATCTGTTCAAAAGCCGCAATGTCATAGGAAGGCTCCCGCTTTCCTGTTTTTTGGGCTTCTTTCCCTTTCGCGCCGTCCGCTTTGGCTTTTGGAAGGCTATCGATTCCTTCGTTGTGCCAGCGCTCCAAAATCTTATTGATATACGAAATTTTCATTTTTCCTGTACTGTCCACACAGCGGTCGTAAGCCTCGCGGATCATCTCCGGCGAAAAACACCAGCTGTGAATCCACCGGTCCGCCGCGTCTCCTTCGGCTTCGCTTGGGGAGCGGCGTTCGATACCCAGCACTTCCATCACCTGGTTCCAGGCATCCCGGCGCGCGTCCAGTTCCAAAATTTTTTGCTCCGCGCGCTCGTGGGTAACAATTTCGTTTTCGGCCCAATTGGCAGCCATTTTTTCAATGTAATTCATATTGCATTTATTGATGCTTTGCGCGTACTGCACCGCCATGATCAACACATCCGCCGGCAGG
>CABQAC010000153.1 GCA_902462035.1 uncultured Eubacteriales bacterium | reverse complement strand
GGGCTGAAATACGTCCACAACGACACCTGCTACCCCGCCCTGCTGGTCATCGGCCAGATGATCGACGCGCTTAACAGCGGCAAGTACGACGTTAACCGCACCGCCCTGATCATCACCCAAACCGGCGGCGGCTGCCGCGCGTCCAACTACATCCACCTGCTGCGCAAAGCGCTGGTCAAGGCGGGCTACGGCCAGGTGCCGGTCATTTCGCTGAACATGTCCGGCTTGGAAAGAAACAGCGGTTTTCGCCTGACGCTCCCCATGATCCGCAAATTCGTTGCCGGCCTGGTGTATGGGGATCTGCTGATGCTGCTGCATAACCAGGTGCGTCCATATGAGCAGACGGCGGGCCAAAGCAAGGCGCTGGTGGACAAATGGGTCCGCGTTTTGTCCGACATGCTTAACCGCAGCAAAGGGTATTCCCTGGGCGCCATGCGGAAAAAGCTGGACCAGATCGCCCAGGATTTTGCCGCGGTGCCGGTGGTGCGCGTTCCAAAGATCAAGGTCGGTGTCGTGGGGGAAATATACGTAAAATATTCCAGTCTCGGCAACAACCATCTGGAGGACTTTTTGGCCGCGCAAGGCTGCGAGTATATGGTCCCGGGCATCATGGGCTTCGCGCTGTTCAAGGTGGATAACCGGTTGGAGGACATTAAGCTGTACGGCGGTAATCCGCTGAAATATGCGGTGGTCAGCCTGCTGATGAAGTATCTGACCGCCATGGAAAAGGCGCTCATCGGCGCGGTCTCCCGGTTCCCCCAGTTTATCGCCCCCTCCCCTTACGTCCACACCAAATCCCTGGTAAAAGACGTGATCGGCTATGGCAGCAAGATGGGGGAAGGCTGGCTGCTGACCGCGGAAATGATGGAGCTTGTGGAACAAGGGTACGAAAACATCGTCTGCACCCAGCCCTTTGGCTGCCTGCCCAACCATGTGTGCGGCAAAGGCATGATCCGCAAAATCAAAAGCGTGGACGAAAGAGCGAATATCGTGCCCATCGATTACGACCCCAGCGCCACGCGGGTAAACCAGGAAAACCGCATTAAGCTGATGCTGGCGGTGGCAAACGAACGGCTGCAGGAAAAACTGGGCGTTTCCGCTAACCCCCCGGAGCCAGCCCAAACCGGGACCCGGGAAGAAGAAACCCAGGCCGCGGCTGTCTAAAACGATAAAAGCCGTTAGAACGCGCCGACGGCGCGTTCTAACGGCTTTTTGTATCGATATCCTTCAACGGTTGAGCAGATAAACGGCAAGGTTTAAATACCCCGCGAACGCGACCCACAGCAGGTAGGGGACCTGCAGCCAGGCGGCCCATGGTTTGATCCGGGAAAACGCCGCGGTCATCGCCAAAATAACCAGCCACAATAGCACCAGCCACACAAACGCCGTAAGCCGCCATTCCAACACAAAGAAAAGAACCGACCACAAAAAATTCATAGCGAGCTGGATAAGGAAAAGCCAAACCGCCGCCCGTTTTTTTCCGCTGGGCGGCGCGGTCAAAATCCCGTAAAAGGAGATTCCCATCAGCAAAAACAGCACGGTCCAAACAATAGGAAATACGGTGCCGGGCGGCGCCAGGGGCGGCTGGTTGAGCTGCGCGTACTTCTGCATACTGTTCCCGGTCGCCAGCGCGGACAGCCCGCCCGTTCCCAAACTGACAAGCAGGCTCAGCAGCAATGTCTTCCACCGGATATGAAACACCTGATTCATGGGCCTTCCTCCTCCATATTTCGTCTTATTATGGTATGGAAGATCCGGCTGTTTTATTCTTTTTGCGCGGGTATCCCGGCGTATTTGCAGTTTGAGCGCGCAGCCGCACCGCAAAAACGCCCCGATGCCGGCGCGGGATTTGACGGCGGATGGCGGACCAAGTATAATGCAGATAGAAAAGGCAATCGCCGGACAAGGGAGGAGCGCGTAATGATTGATCGCCTGCTGGCGGAACGGCTGATCGAAAAAGTTTCCCAGTTTACCGATTACAACGTCAATATCATGGATGAAAACGGGATCATCATTGCCAGCCGGATGAAGGAACGGGTGGGCACGTTTCACGAGGTGGCCTTTCAGCTGTTGAAGGGCGACGAGGACACCCGCACCGTCATGAAGGAAGACTCCGAAAAAGGTGTGAAATGCGGCATTAATATGGTGGTTCACGTCAACAAAAGAAAAGAAGGGGTCGTCGGCATTACGGGGGATCCCAAGGAAGTGACGCCCATCGCCAAGGTCATCCGCATGTCGGTGGAGGTCATGCTGGAATATGAGCTTTTTAAGTACGAAAACCTGCGAAAATATAATTTAAAGGAACAGCTGCTCCATTTGATTATGCACAGCGACAACTTTGCCCGGGAAGATCTGGAGAAATACACTTCCGCGCTCCGTCTGGACGAAAACATCATCCGCGTGCCCATCTTGATTGCCTGTCCCCAATTGCCTTCGGATCAGGAAAGCGCGATGGCGCTGTTCGGCGGGGCGGAACTTTTTACCCGGCAGGATTTTATGGACCGCACGCGCGAGGGATTCCTGCTCATTTTTAAGGCCATCGACTGTTCCTTCGGCTATTTCATGCAGGATTACCAGTCCATCCTCGCGGATTATCTCGCGCCGTTTCTGCGGTATGCACAGGAAAACAAGGCGCCATGCCGCATTTATATCGGCCCTATGCAAAACGATATTATGTATTACCACCAGGCGTATCTGGACTGCGTCTGGATGCAGAAAAATATCGATGGGGACGGCATCTTCTATTTCTACGATTATGTGGTGCAGTATCTGGCCTCTATGGCTTCTCCGACGGAATTCCACACCATTTTCTCGCTGCTCCGAAAAGAACTTGGGGAAAAATCGGTGGAACAATATATCGAGATCATGGGCGCGCTCATACACCACGAGTACAACCTGGCACACGCCAGCGCGTCGCTACACATCCACAAAAACACCTTGGTATACCGGTTGGATAAAATCCGCGAACGGCTCAACCGCAACCCGGTGCTGCGCAACACCGACCGTGAGTTGCTGGAGTGTTTTTATTATTACCTGAAGCGGAAATAAAAAAATGACAAATCATAATGCGAGGGATGCTTCTTGAACGATCGTTCAAGAAGCTGTAAATAGAAATAAATCGGAAGTTACGGAGGACCAGAGGGATGAAGATAGAATATAGAAATCAAAAAGATTTGCCTTGCGATGAATTATATAAACTCTTTCTTGCAGTAGGTTGGGCGAAAGAGGAAAATACAGTACAGAGTATGATAGACAATTTTAATTGTGCTTTTCTTTCTTCAACATTTGTGTTCTCTGCTTGGCTTGATAACCATTTAGTTGGTTGCGTAAGAGTTTTGTCTGACTTACATTTTCGTTCCATTATTTACGATTTAGCAGTTTTGCCAGAATATCAAAAACAAGGGATTGGAACAGAACTTATGAAAAGGTGTATAAATATGTGTCCAAATTCCGAATGGGTGGTACAAACAGATTGTGCTAAGGGCTTTTATGAAACAATAGGATTTAAGCAGAATACGGAAGATACTTTTTTGATGATACCTTGTAAATGGTTTTAATCATTCAAATTATACTTTGTAAGGGTTTGGGATTATTCTAGCGAACAAATATGCGGCGCATTTTTACGGAAAGGGTACCCTTTTCCTATGCTTGCTACGCTACGGAACTTTTACAGTCCTTTTTCTAAGATTTCAGTCCTCATATAACGATTGTACAGGGGTGCAGATACAGTTTTCTGTGGTGTCAAAATGGTGGCCAGGCTTACAAAACCAACTTGTACGGAGGTATGGCATGATATACAGCGACACGTGGAAAACCTTGATTTAAGCCACTTTCAAGCGTTTTCTATAAACATTTGCAAAGGTTTATAAAAAAATTTTTGTCTATTAAATCAATAAAAAAAGGGTTCCGGCATTCCAAGCGGGAGGAGCGTTTTGCTGCCAGCAAGAAAGGAGCGTTTTTTGATGCAGCAACAATCTTTTTTTGGCGACGGGTTGCAAAACGCGCCCCTGGCCAGTCGGCTGCGGCCGGATTCGCTCGAAACTTTTGTGGGCCAGCGCCACCTGCTGGGGGAGGGAAAAATCCTGCGCCAGCTTATCGATCAGGACCAGGTTTCCTCCATGATTTTTTGGGGTCCTCCCGGTGTGGGAAAAACCACATTGGCCCGGATTATCGCCAAGCGTACCCGGGCCGCTTTTATCGATTTCAGCGCGGTAACCAGCGGCATTAAGGAAATACGCCAGGTGATGGCCAAAGCGGAAGACAGCCGCATGGCGGGTGAAAAAACCATTCTGTTTGTGGACGAGATCCACCGCTTTAACAAAGCCCAGCAGGATGCTTTTTTGCCCTTTGTGGAAAAAGGCAGCATCATTCTAATCGGCGCCACCACGGAAAATCCTTCCTTCGAGATCAACGCGGCACTTTTGTCCCGCTGCAAGGTTTTTGTGCTGCAGCCCCTGTCCGAAGCGGATTTGGCGCAATTGCTCGGCCACGCGCTGCACGATCCCAAAGGATTCGGCAGCCAAACGGTGGAAATGGAGGACGGCCTGCTGCAGATGATTGCCGCTTTTGCCAACGGGGACGCCCGGGTGGCGTTGAACACGCTGGAGATGGCCGTGCTCAACGGCGACCTGGATTCCAGCGTAACCCGTGTAACCAAGGCCACGCTGGAACAGTGCATCAGCCGCAAATCCCTGCTGTATGACAAAAACGGCGAGGAACATTATAACCTAATCTCGGCACTGCACAAATCCATGCGCAACAGCGACCCGGACGCCGCCGTTTACTGGCTGGCCCGGATGCTGGAGGCCGGGGAGGATCCGCTGTACGTTGCCCGGCGGCTGATCCGATTTGCCAGCGAGGACATCGGTATGGCCGACAGCCGCGCGCTGGAGGTGGCGGTGGCGGCTTACCAGGCAAGCCATTTTAACGGCATGCCCGAGTGCAACGTCAACCTGGCCCACGCGGTGGTTTATTTATCGGTGGCGCCCAAATCCAACGCGCTATACACGGCCTACGCCATGGCGCAGAAGGATGCGATGGAAATGCTTGCCGAACCGGTCCCCCTTCAAATACGCAACGCCCCCACCCGGCTGATGAAAGACCTGCATTACGGCGAAGGGTACCAGTACGCCCACGATTCTGCCGATAAACTGACCGATATGGAATGTTTGCCGGA
>CABQAC010000152.1 GCA_902462035.1 uncultured Eubacteriales bacterium | reverse complement strand
GCGGGCATCCGCCAAAACCCCTTGGAAATTGGGTAAATCCGATATTTCGAAAAAATTTTAAGGTTTTTAACGATTTTAATTTACATTTTCACCCAAAGATGGTATAATAGTCACGTTGTTGTAAATCAGGGAGTTAATTATAGCAATTCTGTTACAAAAGGGGGTGTATGAAGAATGGCTACCATTCTACATGACAAAGATATGACTGACTTCCATGAGACTGTGCCCCGCGGTTCCGCTTTTCAGGAGCTTTTGCTATCTTCTAGCTGCCCCGCCATCTTTTGGCGCTTGCGAGGATCGCCACATCTCCATTTTTATCCTGTTGTATCAATCGCGTGTTCTCAGTGACAACAATGAATAATGAAGTAAAGGATGTAAAAATATGTTCTATTGCGATGATCCGGAGTATCAAATTATACCTGACTACTTGTTTCGTCCGGATCTGGGGTGGTACCACAGCTACGGAATTCAGGCTTTTACCAACCACGAAGGCATTCGTAAAGCTGTACATACCATTCACGACGTTTCAGTCTTAAAATCACATGTGGAATCGACGGTCGAATTACTGAACGCAGAACGTGTTAGCCTGGTTCATTTTCGCGATGTCGTGGAGGACTCGCTGTACGGTATTTAAGCCGTAAAAGCATACTTTTTTTGTGATTATAAAACACAATATGAATTGTGAAGCGGCCCAAAAGGGCCGTTTGTCATGCTAGGGGATGGTCCGTTTACGCGGGCTATCCCCTTTTTGATTAAAAAGAAAGCGAGGATAAAGTTATGCCCATTGGCGGAAATTATTTTATTTATAATGGGGTGGCGTCCCGTACCTACGGTTTGATGTTCGCTTACGTGAATACCACAAACCAAAACGCTGCGGTGGAAGGGACGCGGGAATACCTGACCAGTAAACTGCCGCGCGGCGACCGGTACATGATCTTGGGCAGGCAGCCAGACGGCCCCTATGCCTGCGAAGTGGAGATAATCAGCGAAACGCCGCTGACCGCCGCCAGGCAGCGGGAGCTGGTGCGCTGGCTTTTTTACCGGCCAGATTACGCAAAGCTGAAAATCCTTTCTCCGGAATATGAAGGCGTTTACTATTCCTGTATTTTGACGGATGAAACAGCTATCATGGCCGGCGACGGCTGCCACGGATGGAAATGCACCCTGCAATGTGACAGCGGCTTTGCCTGGGAAGAACCAAAAACCGCGGTTTACGAAAATTTGGTCAGCGGATCGATTATTGAATTCGAAAACACTTCGGATGAAATTGGTTACTTAAAGCCCGATGTCACCCTGACGGTTGGGGACTGTGATACCGTACAAATCCAAAACGTGGAAGACAACAATAATATGGTCCGGTTCGAACAGGTCGCCCAAGGGTACCAAATCCATATGGACGAATGGGGGCAAATTACCGGGACGCCGGAGTCCGTCCATTGGTACGGCCGCTATAACCACCGCCGTTTGTTTTTGGTCAATGGGGTAAATCATCTGGCCATTACCGGCGAAATTGCCCGGCTGGAAATCGCATACCAAAACAAAAGGAGGATCGGATTATAATGCAGGCATCCTTTGATTACTACAACCAATTGCGCGATCCGGTTCTGTACGTGTGCAATCCCAACAATCGTTTTTTGGCGCCTGTTTCTGTATACAGCGCCTGCACGCTCTCTCTGGTCTTTCAGGATGCGTCCGAACTCTCCCTGACGGTGCCAAAATACGTCGCTGGACCCGATGGCCGCCGCGTTCAGGACTGTTACCGCTGGCTGGAACGGCGCCGGCAAATTCATGTGGAAGGCGTCGGCTACTTTCAGATCGACGATATTAACGAATCAGACGACGGCGCCGATCCGGTCAAAAATTTGGACTGTACCTCCTGCGAAACCGAGCTGAACAATAAAATGCTGGTTCTGCCCGAAGCGGTTTATCCCTTTTATGACGCACAACATCCGGAAAAATCGGTTTTGGGCAAAGCGCTCGCCCTGTTTCCTTCCTGGAGCGCCGGCGATATCGATCCTGATGTCGCCGCTTTGTACCGGCAATTGAACGATACGGAGGAAACCGTCTTTTCCTTTTTAAACGGTGCGTTAGAAGAGAAATTCGGGTGCATTGTGGACTTTGATATTGAAAACCGGAAAATCAATGTGCGGGACGCCAATAAGGGGATCCCCGCAACCGACATTTTTCTTTCGCACGACGACGCGGTGGAAAACATCCAGATCAGCTCGTCCTCCGAGGATATCATTACCGCTCTGCAAGTATCCGGTGACGACCTAACATTCCGGGACGTCAACCCCACGGCCAGCGATGTCATCTACCGGTTTACCCCATTTATGAACACCGACTGGATGAGCCAGGGGCTGATTAACAAGCTGCAGCAATGGGAAACAGATATCACCAGCGAAGAAGGCGTGTTTGAAACAACGGTCGCGGAAATCCAGCAGGCGCAGCGGGATTTGAACACGATGAAAAACGCGCTGACCGAACTGGAGGGCGAACTGAAAATTCTGCAAAACGCTTTGATCAATTCCGAATACAACAGCGAGTCGCGGAATCAATACCTGGTTGAAATGGAAGCGAAAAAAGCGGAGATCGCCGGCAAAAACGGTGAAATCACGGCACAGAACCTGTTCATTGAGCAATGCCGTGAAACGCTGCGCGGCAAGCAGCAGCGGCTGGCTCTGCAAAACTATTTCGACGCGGATGAACAAATGGAATTGGACCGCTTTATTTACCAGTCACGCTTTCAGGACGATACCCTGGGCGTGACCAAAAACATGACCTACGAAGAAAAGCTGGAACAGGCAAAAACGCTATACAGGCGGAGCAAGGATCTGCTGAAGCAGCTGTGCAATCCGCGCAGCAGTTTCAGCATCGACTGTTCCAACTTTTATTTTTTAAAAGAGTTCGCGCCCTACCACGCTCAGTTAAAGCTTGGCAGCCTGATTCATATTGAGCTGGCGCCCCACGACACGGCTTCCTTGATTCTGCAGAAGATGGAGTTGGACTTTGAAAACAAGTCCTTTTCGATGACCTTCGGCAACCGGTACCGGCTGACCGACGTGTACTCCCGCTATGAGGATTTATTTGGAAATATCGGCCGCAGCGTCAGCGAGGTAAGCTATAACAAGTCGCTGTGGAACTATCCCATCCGGTCCGGCCTGGTGGATGAAATGGAACAATATATTTCCGGCACGCTGAACGCCACCAAAAATTCCATTATTACCTCGGATAAAGAGGATATCGTCATCGATTCTTCCGGTATCCATTGCCGCACGCCCAATGATGACGGCAGCGGGTTTGACCCGAACGAACTTTGGATTACCCACGGCGGCATGCTCTATACCAACGACAATTTTAAAACGATTAAAACCGCACTGGGCAAATTCATCTCACCGGATGGAGAGGAGCAGTATGGGCTGGTCGCAGACGCGTTGGTGGGAAAAATGATGCTCGGCAATTCCTTAACGATATCCAACGCAAACGGCAGCTTAATCATCGACAATGACGGCATTCGATCGGAACAGCTTGACGACATCAACGGCAAAGTGAACAAAATATCCCAGGACGCCAATGCGATTCAATTCGATTTCTATAAGGGAACCGGTTCAAACCTATTGGTCAATTCTACCGGAATTTTCGATATAACAGAACAAAATTGGGAAACGAGTGGAACCGTTTCCCGCGTGGAAATGCAGGAAAGCGCCAGCAAAAGCGCTTTCCTGCTGAAAAGCGGCGCAAGCATGAGTCAAACCGTCGCATGCAACGAGGGTTCTTTTTACTGCTTTTCCGCTGGCCTCAAATTCGGCACCGGGTCAACCGGCGCCATTTCAGGCGCAAGTATATCCATCAATTCCACCGAGATGTTTCAGTCCGCCGATGTTTCCGCCGCGGAATTGTCGGGCGGCAGTTTGTTTTATTACGATTCTCAGGTTTATACGGCGGACGGCTTGTCGCTCCGGTTGCAGATTAAAAACCAATCCAACCGCGATCTGTATGTTACAGACCTGATGCTGGTGGAAGGGCTGCGGCCCAAACGCTGGTCCTCCTCTGCCAATGAATTTAACAACAACAATATACAAATCAACGACGTCGGTATCACTGTCTCCAATACGTCTTCCGATACCAAGACCATTATGGATTCCGAATCCTTCCGTGTGGTAGACCAACAAAACAACGATTTGATCCGGGTGACGGACGAAGAGACCATTTTAAAAAAAACCAATGTGCAGAATGGCCTGAAGGTAGGTAATCTGCAAGTGGTGGTACACGACGGAACCGGCGTCGATTTTATTTTGATTGGAGTTTGATGTAAAATGGCAAATTTAAACGGCGCTACCGTTACTGCGGGCGGCTCACCCACGGCCACCTACCGCTTTTCCGTCCAATCCGCCCGGATTTCCAACAGCACCGTAGCCTATACGGTCACCTGCACCGGCAGCCTAGCTTCTTCCAATTCCTGGCTCGGTACGGGAGGCCTTCTGCTTTTAACCTGTTCTATCAACGGTGTAGCCGGGTCAGCTGTCATGAAAACAAAAGAAGAAACCTGGAGCGGCACGGCCCCACGGTCGGTCAAAATCAGCTTAAACGTGCCGGCTGCCTCCGCCGGGGAACAGGCCGTCACCATCCGCATGCAAAATACCGGCACATACCAGTACAACGGAGGGGCCGGCACCTTTGGCGCAACCGCCTATACGGTGAGCGCGCCGCCTCTTTTGGACGCTCCCAGCGAAATTTTGCGCGGCTCTACCTCGTATAACTTTCCGGATACATTGGTGTTTCAAGTAAAGAAAAATGCCAATGCCGTCTATCACTACCAGCTTTATGTGGATGTAGCATATACCCGCGTGATCTCAACACCCAGGACTTACGGCGACGTCAGCGAGATACAGCTCACCTTTACCCAGCAGGAGCGCGACGCCATTTATGGCCTTGTCAAAGGGAAAAGCGCCCCTATTAAAGTTCATTTATCAACCTTGCGCGGGACAACTTTCATCGAAAACTCCGGATGGGACGGAACGCTCTATTTGCCGCAAACGCCTCCTGTATTTCCATCCGGCGCGGAATTGACGGTTGCGCCGGTCAACGCCGGTACAATCAGCAACGATTTACAAAGCAGCTATATTCAAAATTACACAAAGATCCGGGTTACCTTCCCCGGCGCGCAGCCGCAAAATCAGGCCGGCATAAAAAAATATATCGTTACCGTGGGAAACGAGTCAA
>CABQAC010000151.1 GCA_902462035.1 uncultured Eubacteriales bacterium | reverse complement strand
CTGGCCCATGCCATGGGTCTGGACAACGACCACGTATTTATCGCCGACATCGGCAAGACCGTGGAGCTGAGCAACGACGGCATGAAAGTGCTGGCCGACGTACCGGCCGGCCGCGTGCTGGTGGACGGCCTGGGCGTGGGCGATGTGGGCAGCATTGTGCTGCGGGACCGCAAGCACTTGGCGCAGGACGGCCTGCTGGTGGTGGTCTGCACCATCGATTCGGCGGACGGCCACATCATTTCCGGTCCGGACATCGTTTCCCGCGGGTTCGTATACGTCCGGGAATCGGAAAAACTGATGACCGAAGTGCGCGACGCCACCGTCCGTGTGGTGGAAAATTGCGCGGACATCGGCGTACGGGACTGGGGAACCATCAAAACCCGGATGAAGGACGCGCTGTCCAACCTTCTTTACGAGCGTACCAAACGGGATCCGATGATTTTGCCCGTCATTATGGAGATCTGAGAAACGGGGCCGTTGCCGCGGAAAGGAGTGCCGCGGCAGCGGAGTAAATGCGTTTTGCCCGGCCGCAAAAACGGCCCGGCGTAAGCCTGGCGAAACGTTCCAGTTTGTGCGAAAGGATGGGTAACGATTATGAGACGAAAAATATGGGTGCATTCTCCCATTACGTTCGCGCTGCTGATCTTAATCGTGGGCTTTACTGTGCTGGGGTATTTCAATTTGTTCTCCCGGCAGGATTTGTTGATTATTCAGATTGTATGCTGCGTGCTGGCCACTGGGTTGGTGGTAATGGGGACCGTGCTGTTCCAAAAATACCTCAATTACGCTGTTTCCTCCACCGTGCATTCCATGTCCCAGCAGCAAATCCGCACGCTGGAGCGGTTTCCGCTGCCCGTGGTCATTGTAGGCGAACGGGGGGACATTATTTGGTATAACAAACTTTTTATCAACAAGGTGGCCGGTACGTCCGATGTGGCCGGGGTGGATATCACCGAATTTACCTCGGGCAAGGACTTGACCGAGCTGATGACCGGCGGGACCGACGTTCAGTGCGGCGATACCCTGTTTAGCGTTTATCTTAACCCCATCCGGGGGGAGCGTACCACGGTTTTCGCCCTCTACTATGTGGATAATACATACTACAAAAACACGGTGGAGGAATACGGGGAAAGCCGGCCGGTGGTGGCTGTCGCGGTGTTCGACAATTTTGAGGAGATGGCCCAGCAGGCCAAAGCGGGGGAGGTCAGCCAGATTTCCGCCGAAGTGGAAATGAAGCTGGACCGTTGGGCAGCGGAGACCTCGGGCGTCATTTCGAAAATCGGCAATGACCGTTATTTTCTCATTATGGAGGAACGGCATCTAAAAAAGATGATCCAGCAAAAATTCAGCGTGCTCGACGCGGTGCGCGCGGTCAAAATGGGAGACCGGTTTACCGCAACCGTTTCCATCGGCGTTGGCCGCGGCGGCAAGACTATGAAGGAATGTTACGAGCGGGCGCGCTCGGCCCTGGATATGGCGCTGGGCCGCGGCGGCGATCAGGTGGTTATTAAGTCGGAGGAAAGCTACGAATTTTTCGGCGGCGTCTCCAAGGGTGTGGAAAAACGCAGCCGGGTGCGTACCCGAATCGTGGCGAACGCCATGGCGGGGATGTTCCGGAACTGCAACACCGTTTTCATCATGGGCCACCACAATTCAGATTTGGACTGTATCGGTTCCGCCATCGGCATGTGGAGCCTGATTACCAAAGGGTTCCACAAAAATGCCTATTTGGTGGTAGACCGGGAAACAACCCTAGCCATGCCGCTGATTCAAGGCTTTGAGGACGCGGGCTACACCGATATGGTCATTTCCCCGGAGCAGGCGCTGCGGATGCCCATTGAGCAAACGGTGCTGGTGGTGGTGGATACCCATTCGAAGGACTTTTTAGAGTGCCGGGCCCTGTATGACCGGATTCGTGACGTGGTGGTTATCGACCATCACCGCAAAATGGTCAACTACATCGACCGTCCGGTTGTCTTTTTCCACGAGCCGTTTGCATCCTCTGCATCCGAGATGGTCACCGAACTGGTAGAATATCTGGGCGAAGGCAGCATCGGCCAGCTGGAGGCGGACGCGCTGCTGTCCGGCATTATGCTGGACACCAAGAACTTTGTGCTGAAAACCGGCGTGCGCACCTTCGAGGCGGCTGCGTTCCTGCGCAAGAAGGGCGCGGACACCGTGGAGGTCAAATCCCTGTTTTCCAACAGCTTCGATAGCTACAAGGCCAAATATAAAATCATCTCCAATTCGGAGATCTACAATAATATGGCCATCTCCACGGCGGAGGATGAGGACGCGGATCTGCGTATTGCTTCCGCCCAGGCGGCGGATGAACTGCTGGGCATCGAAGGGGTGGACGCGTCGTTTGTGTTGTTCCCCATCCCGGGAGGCGTCAGCATCTCCGCCCGTTCCTTCGGCAAAATCAACGTGCAGCTGGTAATGGAAAAAATTGGCGGAGGCGGCCATTTTACCATGGCGGGTGCCCAGCTGATGAACTGTTCCCTGGCCGCCGCCCGGGAAAAGCTGATCGCGGCCATTACCGATTTTGTGCCGGTGAAGACGCTGGAAGCGGGGCATAAGCCTTCCGAAGCCCCGATAGAAGAACAAAACAAAACAGAAGAATCCTGACGCGTGTCCGCCTAGCGGACCGACATCGAGGAAAGGGTGTTTGCAATGAAAGTTATCTTACTCGCCGATGTGAAAGGCTCGGGCAAAAAGGGAGAACTGGCGGAGGTTTCCGACGGGTACGCGCGCAATTACCTGTTCCCGCGCAAGCTGGCCAAGGAGGCCAATGCCCAAGCGATGAACGAACTGAAAAACCGCGAGGAATCCATCCGGCATAAAATCGAGGTGGAAAAGGATGCCGCGCAGCGGACCGCCGGGCTGCTGGACGGCAAGACCGTCAAGCTGTATGCCAAGGCGGGCCAGGGCGGGCGCCTGTTCGGCTCCGTCTCCTCCAAGGAAATTGCGGAGGAACTGAAAAAAACTTTTGGGGCCGAGGTGGACAAACGCAAAATTTCCATGTCTGCCGACATCAAGGCGTTCGGCACTTACGAATGCGAAATCCGTTTGTATGCCGGTATTGCGGCAAAGGTTTTCGTCATGGTGGGCGAAAGCGAATAATCCGAAAAAAGCAGGGGCGTAACCTTACGCCCCTGGTTTGGTTTGTGGAGAAAGATACTCTCGAATGATTGGCGAAAGGAGGCGCGTCATGAGCGAATACGAGGTAACCGCCGGCTACGACGGCATGAGCCTGCCCTATAGCCCGGAAGCCGAACAGTCGGTGCTGGGCGCGATTTTGCTGGATGCCTCCTGCCTGGACCGGGTGATGGATATCCTGCCCACTCCGGCGTATTTTCATCTGACCAAGCACCGGATGATCTATTCCGCCATGCTGGACATGATGTCCCATGGCGAACAGGTGGATCCGGTCACGCTGCTCGACCGGCTGCGCGGCGAGCGGGATTTTGACGAAACGTCGGATAAAACCTATCTTTTGCAGCTGGCAAACCTGGTGCCCAGCCTGACCAACGTGGAGGTTTACGCGGAACTCGTCAAGGAAAAGTACGATATCCGCACCCTGATTACCACCGCCCGCGATATTATCGAAACCGCTTCCGGGGGCGGCGCGGAGCCGGCCCAGCTGCTGGACGCGGCGGAGGAAAGAATTCTCGGCATCCGCCAGGGCAAAACCGTGTCTGGGCTGGAGCACATCAAGGAAATTTTGATCAAGGCTTACGACACCATCGAGGCGCTCAGCCAGCCCGGCGCGGAACAGCTGAGGGTACCCACCGGCATTGCGGATTTGGACGAGATGATCTCCGGGCTCAACAAATCGGATTTGATTATTTTGGCCGCCCGGCCCGGCATGGGCAAAACCAGCTTCGCGTTGAATATCACGCGCCATGCGGCGCTGCACGCTTCCAAGCGGGTGGCATTTTTTTCGCTGGAAATGAGCAAGGAGCAGCTGGTCATGCGGCTGCTTTCCTCCGAAGCGCTGGTGGCAAGCGAAAAGCTGCGAAACGGCAAGCTGTCCGACGGGGACTGGCGTAAGATCGCCAGCGCTTCCGACGTGCTGAGCAAGGCGGATTTGTTTTTTGACGATTCCTCCGGCATTACGGTGCCGGAGATGAAAGCGCGGCTGCGCAGGTTGGGCCATGTGGATCTGGTGGTCATCGATTATTTGCAGCTGATGTCCGGCACCGGCCGGACGGAAAACCGGGTGCAGGAGATTTCCCAAATTACCCGGAACATGAAAATTATGGCCAAGGAATTCAATATTCCCGTCTTGCTGCTTTCCCAGCTTGCCCGCGCCACCGAGGCGCGCCAGGGCCACCGGCCGATGCTTTCCGACCTGCGGGATTCCGGCTCTATTGAACAGGACGCCGATATCGTCATGTTTTTGTACCGCGATGATTATTACGCCGACCAAAACCCGGACGATGCGGGCGCCGACCGCAACGAAAGCGAAGTGATCGTCATGAAAAACCGGCACGGCCGCACCGACACGGTCAAACTTCACTGGCAGGGCGAATTTACCCGCTTTACCGGGCAGGAGGTTTTCCACCGTGACTGACCAGGCGCTGCGTACCGTGGCGGAATATCAGATGTTCTGTCCCGGCGACACGGTCGTCGCGGCGGTGTCCGGCGGGGCAGATTCCATGGCTTTGTTGCATTTTTTGCATACCCACGCCGCCTTGTGGGGTATCCTAGTGGTTGCGGCCCACATCAACCATGGGCTGCGTGGGGCCGAATCCGACCGGGACGAGGAACACGTGCGCGTCTGGTGCAAAAAAAACGGCATCCCGTTTTATTGCTTGCGGGAGGATGTGGCCGCGCTGGCATCGGAACGGGGGCTTGGTCTGGAGGAATGCGGCAGGCAGGTGCGGTATGCGTACCTGCGGTCGGTGGCTCAAAAAATGAACGCGAAAATCGCTACCGGCCACACTTTTACCGATAGCATGGAAACCGTGCTGTTCCATCTGGCCCGGGGAACCGGACCCAAGGGATTGTGCGGTATTCCGCCGGTGCGGGGCAATGTGGTCCGGCCGTTGATCCAAACGGAGCGGCGCCAAACCGAGGAATACTGCGCCAGGCATCATATTCCTTTTATGACCGACGCGTCAAACGCTTGCGACGTATTCGCCCGCAACCGGATCCGCAGCCAGGTGGTGCCGGCGCTGACGGCGGTTAACCCCGCGCTGCCGCGGGCGATGCGGCGCCTGATGGACCGTATGGCGGCCGACGAACGCTACTGGCAAGAGCAGTCCGCCGCGCTGCTCGCGAA
>CABQAC010000150.1 GCA_902462035.1 uncultured Eubacteriales bacterium | reverse complement strand
CCCAGGACGCCCTTCGCTGAGAGGTGAACGTTTTGTGGGAGTTTATCCAGCGGTACTGGCTGGAAGTTTTATTTGGGGGTGTCATTGCCGCCCTGACGGGCGGTTACAGGCGGCTTTCCAGGTTGTTTAAACGGAAGATGACAGAACAGGCGACGGTCAAGGAAGGGGTGCTGGCCCTGCTTCATGACCGGCTTTACCAAGCCTGCCGTTTTTATCTGGAACAGGGGTGGTGCGGTGTAAACGACCTGAAGAATGTGGAATACCTCTACAACGCATATCACGACCTGGGCGGCAACGGAACCGGAACCGAACTTTACAACCGGGTCAAATCCTTGCCGATTCAAGGTACGGAGCAGGATTGAACATAAAAAATCCCCACCCGTATGGGTGGGGACCTGTCTTATTCAGCCTTTTGAAACAGTGGAATTTTTACTTGTACTTGGGCTTTTTCTGCCCAATCCAACAAGGTATTCACTGCCTCTCTTGTTACTTGGGTATCTTCCTTTAATTCGGAGATATCATCCTTTATGGTGACAATATCATCCTTTATGTTGACAATATCCTTTTCCATTGTCTCCAGACGGGTATTGGTATGTTCCTGCGCTTCTTTCATTGCTTTAAGTTCGCTTTGCATGGAAAGCAATATTTCCTTGAGCTCCTGTTCCATCTTCATCACCCCGCTTTTTTAGTATAGCTTTTTCTTTTCGGTTTGGCAAGCTGTTATTTCTGGTTATCTCTTTCCAAAGATCGCGTAAAGCAAAAGGAGGAAAACGAATGGATTTTATGAACTACATTGCCGAAAACGCTTTGATCCTGGTTCCTGTGCTGGTGATCATCGGCCAGATGATTAAGAACACGGAAAAGATCAGCAACAAATGGATTCCCTTAATCTTACTGCCCTTGGGTATTCTGGGAGCCATGGCCTTGGGCGGGTGGACGCTGGACAGCGCCGTTCAGGGTATCCTGGTGGCCGGTGCTGCTGTCTATTCCAACCAAATTGTCAAACAGCTGAAAAGCGAAAACTGACACAGCAAAACAACATCCCGTTCGCCATGGCGAACGGGATATTATTTTGCCCAAAAGAACGTATGAAAAATTGGGGAAAAGGAATAGAATTCCCGCCATGCTTGCCACTCTTCTGGAAATGCGCTATAATAAAAATAACAACGGGATTTTTGTTCCGTTAAGAATGATTGCCACAGCCGCCAAACCGTTTTTCGTCTGAAATTTCGCCTGCCGTCCAGCTGGAGAACTGTGGCAATGCCGTCAAAATCGCAATGAAAGGTGAGGACGCGAATCATGGAAATGAGACAGTACAAGAACACCGGTGACCAAATATCCCTGTTGGGATTGGGGTGTATGCGTTTCCCCAAAGTGACGCCGGATAAAGAAACCATCGACGAAAAAAAAGCGCAAGAAATTGTGGATTATGCGTATGAGCATGGAGTCAATTATTTTGATACCGCTTATGTATATCATGGCGGTGCGTCGGAAGGTTTTATTGGTAAGGCACTGAAAAAATATCCCCGGGAGAGTTATCATCTGGCGACCAAAATGCCGGTATGGATGGCCCATAACGAAGCGGATTTGGAGCGGTTGTTCCAAGAGCAGCTGGACCGGTGCGGGGTGGATTATTTTGATTTTTACCTGTGCCATGCTTTGAATGGCCAGCGGCTGAAGGACTGCATCGCCATGGGCGCGTTCGACTTTGTCAAGCGCAAGAAACAAGAAGGAAAGGTTCGCCGGATGGGCTTTTCCTTCCACGATGTTCCGGCGGCGCTGGAGGATATTTGCAACGCCTTTGACGGTTGGGATTTTGCCCAGATTCAGCTGAACTACCTGGACTGGACCATGCAGGACGCCAAAACGCAGTATGAAATTTTGGAGCGCCATGGAATCCCCTGTGTCGTCATGGAGCCAGTGCGGGGCGGTACGCTGGCGAACCCCTGCGAGGCGGCCAACGAGCTGTTCCGCAAAGCGGCGCCCGACAAAAGCATCGCATCCTGGGCGGTTCGTTACGCGGCCAGCCTGCCCAACGTGCTGACGGTACTCAGCGGCATGACGACCCTGGAACAAGTGGTGGACAACGTTGGTACCATGTCCGATTTTCAACCGCTGACCTCTGGGGAATATCAGATTATCGACCAGGCGGTGGAAGCGTACCGTCAAAAGGATACGGTGCCTTGCACGGGTTGCCGGTATTGTATGGATTGCCCCTTCGGCGTGGATATTCCCGGCGTGTTTTCAATTTATAACCGTTATGCGGTAGAAAAGGACAAGGCGGCCTTTATCCGGGAGATGGACGCGCTGCCCCTGGGCGCGGGGCCGGAAAACTGCGAAGCCTGCGGCAACTGCATGCATCACTGTCCCCAAAGCATTGCGATTCCCGATCAGATGAAAATGATTCAAAGCCTGCGGGAAGAACTCAAACAATAAACGGCGAGGGCGTATCGTTTCACCCCCTTTCCGGCTGCACGTCATACCCTTGCGGCGGATGTCAGATAAACTGGCGTCCGCCGCTTTTTTTGCATAGCGGATTGTTTTTGCAAGGGAAATAATGTATAATCTTATGTGTTTATGCCGCAAAGCGCGCGGCCCTATGCATGAAGGAACGGAAAAGTGGAAGGTTATCAATTTGAACGGAGAATCTTTCAAGCGGGCATTTTTTGCGTACCGGTCTGATATCGTGTACGGCATCGGGCGCTTTACACTACCGGAACTTCCGATCCCGGTGAAAGGAATGATTATCATTATGAAGGTTGTTATCTTAGCGGGCGGATTTGGCACGCGAATCAGCGAGGAAAGCCACCTGAAGCCCAAGCCGATGATTGAAATCGGCGATATGCCGATCCTGTGGCACATCATGAAGATGTACTCTTATTATGGATATCATGATTTTGTCATTTGCTGCGGTTACAAGGCGCACGTCATCAAAGAATACTTTGCAGACTACTACCTGCACCGCAGCGACATAACTTTTGATTTTACTCAGCAGAATAAAATGGAAATCCATTCAAATTTTGCGGAGCCATGGCGTGTCACCCTGGTGGACACGGGGCTGAACACCATGACCGGGGGCCGCGTCAAGCGTATTCGAAAGTATGTGGAGGACGAGCCGTTTATGCTGACGTATGGCGACGGCGTCAGCGATGTGGATATCGGGAAACTGGTTGCTTTCCATCGATCCCATGGAAAAATCGCCACCATGACCGCAATAAACGTCGGTCAGAAGTTTGGCGTGCTGGATATTGGGAATGATAATACCATTCATGCGTTCCGGGAAAAATCCAACGATGACGGCAGCATGATCAACGGCGGTTTTATGGTGCTTAATCCTCAAATTTTCGATTATATCGAAGGGGACGGCACCGTGTTCGAAAAGGCGCCGCTGGAAGCGTTGGCTCGGGAAGGCCAGCTGATGGCATATAAACACGACGGCTTTTGGCACTGCATGGATACCCAGCGCGATAAAATGCAGCTGGAACAGATGTGGGCGTCCGGCAATGCCCCGTGGAGGAAATGGTAATGGAAAATCTGGCGTTCTACCGCGGCAAACGGGTGTTTGTAACCGGGCACACCGGTTTTAAGGGCGCGTGGCTGTGCAAGCTGCTGGCAGGCGCCGGCGCGCAGGTGGCGGGCTATTCCCTGCGGCCGCCTACCGAACCCAGCCTATATGACTTGGCTGGTATGGAATCGCTGTTGGCCGAGTCCACCACGGGGGATATCCGTGACCAGGGCGCCCTTTGGCAGGCCTTTGACCGGTTCCAGCCGGAGATCGTCCTGCATCTTGCCGCCCAGCCTATCGTGCGGGATTCCTATCAGGATCCGGCGTATACCTACGAAACGAATGTTATGGGTACTGTCCATATCTTGGAATGCGTCCGCCAAAGCGGGTATGTGCGCTCTTTTTTGAATGTGACCACGGACAAGGTGTACCACAACAGCGAATGGGAATGGGGTTACCGGGAAACCGATCCGCTGGATGGATTTGACCCCTACTCCAACAGCAAGTCCTGTTCTGAACTCGTTACTCACAGCTATAAAAGTTCCTTTTTTGCGGACGGCAAAACCGCGATTTCCACCGCCCGGGCGGGCAATGTTATCGGCGGCGGCGATTTTGCCCATGACCGTATTCTGCCCGATTGTGTCCGCGCGGCCCTGAACAACGAAACCATCCTTGTGCGAAATCCCCATTCCACCCGGCCGTACCAGCATGTGCTGGAACCGCTGGCCGCTTACCTGATGATCGCCCAGAGGCAGTACGAAGACCCAAAGGCTGCCGGTTATTATAATGTTGGGCCGGACGACTGCGACTGCTTAACCACCGGTGCGCTGGTCAACCTGTTTTGCGAGAAATGGGGGGAGGGCCTTGCTTGGGAAAACCATGCGGTGAACGGCCCCCACGAGGCAAATTATTTAAAGCTGGATTGTTCCAAGCTTAAGACAGTGTTCGCCTGGCGGCCCCGCTGGCATATCGAGCAGGCGGTGGAAAAAACGGTCGAATGGTCCAAATGTTACCGCGCGGGCGGCAATTTGTCCGCGTGCATGGACCGGCAGATTATTGAATTTTTTGAATCATAAAGGAGTATCGAAGATGTTCGAACATCAAACCGAACAGCAGGCCAAAAATACAATCTTATCGCTTGTGGCGGAATATTGTGACCGGTACCATCAGAAACCCGACTATCAGGAAGGGCAGCGGATTCCGTATGCCTCCCGGGTTTACGACCATGAGGAAATGGTCAATTTGGTGGACAGTTCGCTGGAATTTTGGCTGACCGCCGGCCGGTATACCGACCGGTTTGAAAAAGAGTTCGCCGAATACCTGGGCGTCCGTTTTTGCAGCGTGGTCAATTCGGGGTCCTCGGCAAACTTAAATGCCTTTATGGCATTGACCTCCCCGCTGCTGAAGGAGCGGGCGGTGGGCCGCGGGGATGAAGTGATTACCGTTGCGGCCGGTTTTCCCACCACGGTGTCGCCCATCATCCAGTACGGCGCGGTGCCGGTATTTGTGGATGTGACCATTCCCCAGTACAACATCGACGTAACCCAGCTGGAACGGGCGCTTTCCCCCCGGACCAAGGCGGTGATGGTGGCCCATACCCTGGGCAATCCCATCGACCTGGGGGCGGTCAAAGCGTTCTGCGACAAGCACCATCTTTGGCTTGTGGAAGATAACTGTGACGCCTTAGGTTCTGTTTATGAGCTCAACGGCGAGAAAAAACTGACCGGCACCATCGGCGATATCGGTACTTCCAGCTTTTATCCGCCCCATCATATGACGATGGGAGAGGGCGGCGCGGTGTATACGGACAATCCGCTGCTTCACAAAATCATCCGCTCTTTTAGGGACTGGGGCCGGGACTGCAGCTGTCCTTCGGGCATGGATAACCTTTGTCAGCACCGGTTTGACCGCCAGTACGGCGAGCTGCCCCTGGGC
>CABQAC010000149.1 GCA_902462035.1 uncultured Eubacteriales bacterium | reverse complement strand
CGGAAATTACGGTGGAGGCAAACCCCGCCGCGTTTTGGCCGGGATTATGGGAAACGTTGCGGGCGGGAGGCTTTAACCGGCTTTCCCTTGGGTTGCAGTCGGCGGATGACGGGGAACTGAAAAGGCTGGGCCGGCGCCACACCGCTGCGCAGGCGGACCGAGCGGTGCAGGAGGCACGGCGGGCGGGATTTTCCAACGTCTCGGTGGACTTGATGTTGGGAATACCCGGTCAGACGTTGGAAAGCCTGGACCGTTCGGTGCGATTTTGCGCCGGGCTGGGGGCCAGCCACGTATCGGCCTACTTGCTCAAGGTAGAGGAGGGAACCCCATTTGCCGCCAGGGAGCGGGAACTGTTTTTGCCCGATGAGGAGGAACAGCGCGCTTTTTACCTGCGTGCCTGCGAAGGTTTGGAACGGGCCGGGTACGGCCAGTATGAGATTTCGAACTTTGCGAGACCCGGGCGGGAGAGCCGCCACAACCTGCGGTACTGGGATTGCCGGGAATATATTGGAATTGGACCGTCGGCCCATTCGTTTTATCAAGGCAGGCGGCTGTTTTATCCGCGGGATTTTGAAATGTTCCTGCGCGGCGCCCCTCCCTGTGACGATGGCCCGGGAGGCGATTGGGAGGAATACCTGATGCTGCGGCTGCGGCTGGCGGACGGGATAAGAAACCGGGATTTTGCGTCTCGCTACGGCCGGGATATTCCCCAGGGGGTGTTCCGGGAGGCGAGGCGGCTGGAACGTTTGGGGCTGACCGCCTGCGCGGACGGCAGCGTACGCTTGACGCGGGAAGGCTTTTTGGTTTCCAACGAGATCATTTGCCAACTGCTGCTGGCGGCGGAACCAGAATATGACGCGGGAGAAACATAAAATGAAATTTAGATGGGATAAAAAATATCTGTACTGGGGCCTGACCGCACTGTTGGTGATCATTGCGAGCAGTTGCTTTTTTATCGGCCTGTATAATTTCCGCACCATCGCCGGGGCGGTGTCCTTTGTTTTTCTTGTCCTCCGGCCGGTTATATATGGGCTTATTTTCGCCTATCTGATGAACCCCATTATGAATGTGCTGGAAAAAAGAGTGATCCGGCGGTTGATGGCCAAGCGGGGAAAACAGCCCAAGACCGGGCGCTGGGTGCGGGTGGTGGCGCTGTCCGCCACCGTGGTGATTGTCCTGCTGATTTTAGCGGCGCTGGTTTATATGATCGTTCCCCAAATTATCGAGAGCATCAAAAAAATTGTAGAAAGCCTGCCCCTCTATTTCGAAAATCTGCAGCAATGGTCCGACCGGCTTCTGGAAGACCATCCCGATATCGCCAAAGCGGTGGACTCGGCCTTTTCAAACCTGTATGCCTACATGCAAAACTGGTTCTCCAACGAGTTCTTGGCCAAGGTGGACCAGTATATCAGCAGCTTGACCACCGGGATTTGGGGCGTGATCGTCACGCTGAAGGATTTGCTGATTGGTTTTATCATTTCGGCGTACTTTCTGTACAGCAAGGAATCGTTCCTGGGCCAGGCGAAGAAGATCATGTTCGCGCTGCTGCCGGTCAAGCGCGCCAATGGCGTGCTGACTACCCTGCGGGAAACCCATAAGGTATTCGGCGGGTTCCTCATCGGTAAAATTCTCGATTCGCTGATTATCGGCGTCCTTTGCTTTATCGGCATGAGCATCTTCGGGCTGCCATACCCGCTGCTGGTCAGCGCCATTGTGGGCGTGACCAATATCGTGCCTTTTTTCGGGCCGTTTATCGGCGCCATTCCCAGCGCGTTCTTAATTTTAATGGTGGACCCCATGCAGTGCTTGTATTTCATCTTGTTTATCATCGCGTTGCAGCAGTTCGACGGCAATATTCTGGGCCCGCGCATTTTGGGCAACGCCACCGGGCTTACCGGTTTTTGGGTTATCTTCGCCATCCTGGTGGGCGGCGGCTTTTTCGGATTCGCCGGAATGGTGGTGGGCGTGCCGTTGTTCGCCATGCTGTACATTACGCTGAAAAGGCGGATTCATAAATCGCTGCGCGGGAAAAACCTGCCCACTGGGACCGAATCGTATAAAAATTTGCAGCGGGTAGACGAGGAAACACGGCAGCTGGTGCCCCTGGAAGACCAGAACCCGGGCGGTTCCGGCAACGGCTGGCGCTGGAAGGTTGTGCGCTGGCGCGGCAAAAAGAAGGACAAAGGCGCGGGACCTGACAAAAAACCATAAACAGAAAAGCGCGGGGGAGAATCCATGTGGATTCTCCCCCGCTGAGCATATAAGAAGCGCCATCAGCTGCGCTTGTGGTTGCGTACCATCAGCACCAAGATGAGCACCAGACTGAACGCCACCAGTAAAAACAGCAACCCAAGAGCCAGCTGGTACAGCGATACGCCCGATAGAATAGTGCCTTTCTTCGGCGCGGACACAACAACGGTTTGGTCGGCGTACAATGAAAAGGACAGGCTTTCAGACGGCGGCTCAAGCAGCGACGCGCGGTAGCTGGAATCGTCCTGAGCAGTCAGCTCCGGCGCGCTGCGCACCACATAGGGCGCCTGGCCGGGCGGGATCACAGTGGCGTTCCAATTGCCGAAAATGGGCCAGCTTTTGACCGCGCCGGTCAGGTACTGGTAGGAATAAACCGGGTTTTGGGTGGAGCGGCGGTCCATGGAGCCTTCGGCGGTATACTGCACCACCAAGTCCTGAACCGCGTTCGCGGGAAAGGCGACCCGGTAACAATAAAAAGCAAACCGCTCCAGGGTAAAGCAGGCGGTAATGCAGGCGTCCAAATTGACCGAATGCCCCCTGCTGAACGCCTGGTCCACCTCGCGCATGGCAAGGTCGTAAAGCTGCTGGGATTTTGCAAAGCCCGGGGGCAGGATGTCTTCCGGGCCGAGTGTATAAACGTACCGCATCAATGCGCCGCCAATCAGCTCCCGCATAACGGCGGGCTGTTCGGTGAAGAAAGCGCCTTGGTCCGGCAGTGGGTTGGCCTGGTTGGTGTCCGCATAATAGGAAATGACCGGTACGGAAACGTCTGCCCCGTTGTCCCAAACCGCAAATCCCAGATTGACATCGCTGCCCTTCTGGACGGTGGCGGAGAGCCGGACCGTACGGATTCCGTCATATTGATACGAACGAAACCCATAATAGATCAGCTGGCTTTTTTGCAGATCGATGTTCATGGTGACCACCAGCTCGTAGCTGTCCGCCTGGGCGGGGGCCGTAAGCGCATACAAGCGGGCGGATTGATAAAAGGCGTTGTCCTGGGCCGAATAGGACAAATTCGCCGCCTCCTGGTACGCTTGTTTGAGCGCTTCCAGCTGGCTGGTCCCGCCGTCTTGGCCGCCGCCCACCGCCCATTCGGCGGCGCTCCCCAGCAGCAGCGCATGCGCGGCGGCAAAGCCGTCCACAGTGAGGGTCGGCTCGTTTTTGGTAAGGCTGATAAGATCGGTTACCACCGGCAGCGCCAGCAAAAGGGATTTGTCCGCATCCTGCTGGTTGGCGACGCGGTATTCGGCGGTTACGGTTGCGCCGGGAATAGCGTCCCCGCTGGTGTCCTCGCTGAAATCGAAGGTGAGATTCGATTCCTCGACCGCGACACCGCTGCCCGACACCAGCAACATCTCGTAAGACGGCGGTTCGTCGGTGTAGACCGGTGTAGCGCCAGCAGGTACCGATGCGGCGGTGATAAAAACGCAGGACAAAACCAAGGCCGCCGCGCAAATCCATTTCATCATGATACCCCTCCAAAGGGCGGAATCTTTCAGTTTGTCAACATATCTATTTTTATCATAACACATTCTTTGGTTTGAAGCAAGATCAACAAATATCACCGAAAAACGGCAATAAAGTAGAATTCAGGGAACTATTTTTCATAAATCGTTTACATTTGAAATCTTGACAACCCACAGCAATAATGGTAAATTATTAGATGAAATTAGCACTCGAACATGTTGAGTGCTAAGCCGGGCGGAGGTGAACCGAATATGACGCTGGGCGAAAGGAAACTACGAATTTTAGCGGCTGTGGTGGAGGCTTATGTCGCCACAGGAGAACCGGTGGGTTCTAAAATGATCTGCGAGATGATGGGAAACACGGTTTCCTCCGCGACCATCCGCAACGAAATGGCCGATTTGGTGGAAAAAGGCATATTGGAACAGCCCCATACGTCCGCGGGGCGGGTTCCCTCGCCGCTCGGGTACCGGATATACATCAATCAGCTGATGGGCAAGCCGATTTTGCCGGAACAGGAAAAAAACTGGATCGACGCGGTGCTGGCCGACGCGGACAGCGATCCGGAAAAGATACTGGGAGACGCCTCCCACGCTTTGGCCGCCGCCACCAACTTCGCGGCCATGCTGACCACGCCTTCGGGCGAAAACGCCACTGTGCGAAGCGTGCAGCTGGTTCCCACCGGCCGCCGGACGGCTTTGATCGTGCTGATGACTTCGACCGGCGTGATGAAAAACCGGCTGTGCCGGTGCGATTTTGACCTGACGCCTGAACTGCTGCGGGTGACATCCCGTTTGCTGGGAGACAAAATAGCCGGGAAGCCCCTGACCGAGATTACCCTGGCGTATATTCAAACGCTGGCTGCCGGACTGGGGGAACTGACCTTTATGATCTCCCCGGTTCTGATGGCGGTTTTCGAGGCGGTCAAAGAGGCCGCGTCCGCCGACGTTTGCCTGGAAGGCCAGGCAAACCTGCTGATCCATCCGGAATTCGACGGCGGCCGGGTGCGCAGAATCATCGAGTTTTTAAACCACCGCGCGGAGGTTGCAAACCTGCTCAACCGCAACCGCGGCGGCGTTCATATCATGATCGGGCCGGAAAACGGCCGGCCGGAGCTGGAGGATTCCAGCCTGGTGGTGGCGAAATATACCATCGACGGTCAGGAGGCGGGGGCGATCGGCATTATCGGGCCCACCCGTATGAATTATGCCCATGTTATCGCGAGCCTGGAATATTTGACGGACTCGGTGGGCAGGCTTTTGACCGAGTTGCTGCATAACGACGAATAAAGCATATTGGAAGGGCCGGGCGCCTGCCCGGCGGAAAGGGGAATCGAAGCGATCATGCCGAAGAAAGATCAACAGGCGGAGGAAAAGAAGCGGGAGAATGCCGCCGCCGAGGCCGAGACGCAGGCGGAACTGCCGGCGGAGGAAAACCCCACCGCGGAACTGGAAGCGAAGGTGGCGCAGCTTCAGGAAGAACTGGACAAAAAGGAAGATCTTTTAAAGCGAACCGCCGCCGAATATGACAATTACCGAAAGCGCACTGCCCGGGAAATGGGCGCGATATCGGCGGATGTGCGGGCGGAAACCGTGCGGCAGCTGCTGCCGGTGGCGGACAACATCGAGCGGGCGCTCTTGACCCAGGCCGGCACGGAGGAGGATTTTCGTAAAGGAGTCGAAATGATCCAAACCCAAATTCGGTCGGTATTCGAACAGCTTGGTATCGAGGCCATCGAGGAAACCGGTGTGGCGTTCAATCCCGAAATTCACAACGCGGTCCTGCAT
>CABQAC010000148.1 GCA_902462035.1 uncultured Eubacteriales bacterium | reverse complement strand
GATCTTATTCAATGGAATCCACCAGCGCGGTCCAGCTGGCCTCCAGCACGTCGCCCGAAACGCCCACGGTAGTCCATATGCCGTCACCGTCGGTAGAAGTGATCAATACGCGTACCGCCGCGGCCGTAGCGTCCCTGGAATCGAGGACCCGGACTTTATAGTCGATCAGCCGAACGCCGCGCAGCTGGGGATAAAACACCTCCAAGGCCGAACGCAGCGCCCGGTCCAACGCGTTGACCGGGCCGTTGCCCTCGGCAGCCATCAGCTGGGTTTTCTCCCCCACCCGCACCTTGATGGTAGCGGTGGCGCTGCAGTCCGGTTCCGCCGGGCGGCCGGAAACGATCTGGTAATTGATCAGTTCAAAAAAGGGATGGTAATCCCCTGTCTTTTTTCGCACCAACAGTTCAAAGCTGCTTTCGGCCCCCTCAAACTGGTATCCCCGCGCTTCCAGTTCTTTCAGCGACTCGACAATCTCCTGGGCTTCGGGGGAATCCTTGGTCAATTCGGGGCGGATTTTCTGGATTTTTTCCACCACCGCCGTACGTCCCGCAATTTCGGACATTAAAAATCTGCGCTCGTTTCCCACGCTTTTGGGATCTACATGTTCAAAGGAACGCGGCAGCTTCAGCACGCCGTCGGCATGCATGCCCGCCTTGTGCGCAAAGGCGCTGTCTCCCACATAAGGAACGGCGCGGGACAGCGTGATATTGGCGGTCTCCGCAATTGAGCGCGCCGTGCGGGTTAAAAGCGCCAGGTTTTCCCGGGGAATACAAGTACAGCCGCGTTTTAGCTGCAAATTGGCAATCACGGCGGACAGGTTCGCATTGCCGCACCGTTCGCCAAAGCCCAGGTAAGTTCCCTGCACCTGGGAAGCGCCCGCCAGCACCGCAGAAACCGAATTCGCCACTGCCATTCCCCCGTCGTTGTGGGTATGGATCCCCACCGGAATATCAAACCGCCGGCATACCGCAGCCGTCACTTCCGCGATTTCATTGGGAAAGCCCCCGCCATTGGTATCGCACAGCACCACGGCGGAAGCGCCCGCTTCCGCTGCGGCGCGCAGCGCTTCCAGAGCAAAGGCGGGATCCTCCCGGTACCCGTCGAAAAAATGTTCGCCGTCGAAAAGCACCTGTTTCCCTTGTTCCGCCAAATACCGCACGGTATCGCGGATCATGGCCAAATTTTCCGCCGCCGTGGTATGCAAGATTTCGTCCACATGAAGCCGCCAGCACTTCCCGAAAACGCAAACCGTCCCCGTACCGGCCGCCAGCAGCGCTTGAACATTGGCGTCCTGGTCCACCGCGACGCCTTTCCGGCGGGTGCTGCCAAAAGCAGCCAGCCGCGCATGGACCAAGGGCCTTTTCGCCGCCCGGCGGAAGTATTCCAAATCTTTGGGGTTCGAACCGGGATTGCCCGCCTCGATGTAGGCGACGCCAAGCCGGTCCAGCACCCCGGTAATCCGCAGTTTATCCTCCACGGAAAAAGAAATTCCTTCCCCCTGCGCCCCGTCACGCAGGGTAGAATCTAAAATTTCAACGCGCATGCTGTCACGCTCCTTTGCAAAATTGTGTATCAAGTAATTTTACTTTACAGTTCTAAGGAATCTTGTTCCGCAGGCATCAAGCAAGCGTCGCCTTTTTGCAGCGCGGTAAAGCCGGTGCGCGCCATTTCCAAAATGCCCTGCTTTTGCAGGTGATGAATCAGTTCGTTCAGGCTGTCATCCTCGCCGGTCGCCTCCAATGTCATGGAGTTTTGGCCAACATCCAGCACCCGTGCGCGGTAAGAAGCGGCTATTTTATAAATGGTGGCCCGTTCTTCCGGCAAGGCGTTCACCTTTACAAGCAGCAGTTCCGAGCAGGAGGCGCCGGACATCTCGTAATGGGCTACCTTTTTAACATCCACCACTTTTTCCAGCTGGCGTTTGACCTGTTCCGCCGTATCGTTGTCTCCAGAAATAACAATGGTCATCCTGGAATAGGCAGGATCCTGGGTCTCGCTGACCGTAAGGCTTTCAATATTAAAGCCCCGGCGGCTGAACAGACCCGCCACCCGCAATAATACCCCGGGGTGGTTGTGCACCAAGGCGGATATCATCTGCTTTTCACGCATACCGGTTTTCCTCCTTTTACTCCATATCCATAATCATTTGGTTCGCCGTACCGCCCGGCGGAATCATCGGCAGCACGTTTTCGTCAGGAGAAATGCGGCAGTCCACCACAACCGGCCTGTGCATCGCATAGGCATGGCGCAGCACCGCTTCTACTTCGTCGTCCCGTTCAATCCGCAGCCCTTCGACGCCAAACGCCTGAGCCAGTTTTACAAAATCCGTCTTGCGATGGGGATCGGTTTGAGAAAAGCGGCGGCCATAAAACAGCTTTTGCCATTGGCGCACCATACCCAGCACCTGGTTGTTCATCACCACTACCACCACCGGCAATTCGTAAGACGCTAAGGTGGTCAATTCGTTTAGATTCATGTGAAAACTGCCGTCACCGCTGATGAGCGTAACCCGCCGGTCCGGGAACGCCACCTGTGCGCCGATGGCCGCCCCAAGCCCAAAGCCCATGGTCCCCAATCCGCCGGAGGTCAAAAAGGTGCGCGGCTGTTCGAACCGATAGCACTGGGCCGTCCACATTTGATGCTGTCCAACGTCGGTAGCCACGATGTCCTGCGCACCGCACAAAGATCGGATGGCGCTGATGACATGGAAGGGGTCGGGCAGGCAGCCGCCGCGTTCGGCTCCTGCCGTTCCCTCGTTTTTCCACGCCGCGATTTGGGCGCGCCATTCGTCGTGTTTCATCGCGGCCGACAGCTGGCATAGGCGGCGCAATACCTGGGCCAAGTCCCCCACCACGCTGTGGGCAACCCGAACGTTTTTATTGATTTCCGCCGGATCGATGTCCAAATGAATCATCTTCGCATTGGCGCCGAAGCGCTCCCGGTTTCCCGCCACACGGTCGGAAAACCGCGCGCCGGCCACCACGATCAGATCGCTGTGTTCGGTTGCCATAGCGGTTTCGTATCGGCCGTGCATTCCGATATTCCCAATATACAGGGGATGGCTTGCCGGAAATCCCCCCAGTCCCATGACCGAGCAGGTCACCGGAATATCCAGCTGCTCCGCGAATAATCGCAGCTGTTCCGAAGCGCCCGACGCAAGAATGCCGCCGCCCGCGTAAACCAAAGGGCGCTGGCTTTGGGCCAGCATTTCCGCCGCATACCGCAGCGCGCTTTCATCCGGCGCGGCGGGTTCCGGCGGGGATTGAAGCGCCATATGCGTAAACTCCGCCTGCTGCGCGGTGATGTCTTTCGGCACATCGATCAGCACCGGGCCTTTTCGGCCGGAAGTCGCAACGCGGAACGCCTTCCGCATAACCGGAGCCAAATCCTGAATATTTTTCACAATAAAATTGTGCTTGGTCACCGGCATGGTAATCCCCTGGATATCCACCTCTTGGAAACTGTCCCGCCCCAGCAGGTCCACGTTTACATTACCGGTAATCGCCACCAACGGTACGGAATCCATATACGCAGTGGCAATGCCAGTCACCAGATTTGTGGCGCCGGGACCCGATGTTGCGATCACAACCCCAACCTTGCCGGTGGCACGGGCGTATCCGTCCGCCGCGTGAGAAGCCCCTTGTTCGTGGGCGGTCAGAATATGGCGTATCCGTCCGCTGTATTGGTACAGCGCGTCGTAAATATTCAGTACCGCGCCGCCCGGGTATCCGAACACCGTATCCACCTCTTGCTCCAAAAGGCATTCGGCAATAATCTGCGCGCCTGTCAATTTCATTTCGCATCATCCCCGTTTCCCCCGCCTTGCGGGAACAAAATAAAAAAACCGCCGAAAAACGAAATTCCGTCCCAAAAGAGACGGAGAACGTTTCTCCGCGGTACCACTCTTATTGTTCTTACCGGTTTGGTCCAACCGGCAAAAACCACTCACGCATCGGGCTTGCGCCGAATGCCGCCCCCATAACGGAGGGCTACCGTTCCAGCCTACTTGGTTCAGCCGACTGCTCAGGGGTGATTTTGACCTGTCCGGCGTCTGCCTTTCACCATACGGCAGCTCTCTGCTACAGCCCGAAACCGGCTACTCTTCCCCATCTACGCATTTTTCATATTGCTTTTCTATATTCTACGCGCGGTACCACCAATTTGTCAAGAGGTTTCCCGCACACAGGAAAAAGAAATCCAAGTTGCAAAAAAGATATTCCCCTTCCTGTCCTTTTTTGTTATAATAAAGGTTAGTTCTGAACAAAGAGTCGAAAGAAGGACAATTACCGCTATGAAATACGCAGTGGTGCTCTGCGACGGCATGGCCGATTACCCCGTACCGGAGCTGAACGGGAAAACGCCCATGATGGCCGCATACAAGCCCAATATGGACCGGCTGGCCAAAGAAGGGATGGTCGGTTTGGTCAAGACCGTACCGGACGGCATGATTCCAGGCAGCGACGTGGCAAACCTTTCCGCCATCGGCTACGATCCGCTCATCTGTTATTCCGGCCGTTCTCCCTTGGAGGCGGTCAGCATGGGAATCGATCTGCAGCCCGGCGATGTAACCGTGCGGTGCAACCTGGTCACTTTATCCCAGGACGAACCGTTCGAAACAAAAACCATGCTCGACTACTGCGCGGACGATATTCCTACCAAGGAGTCGGCGGTCTTAATTCAATCGCTGCAGAAGGAATTAGGCAACGATTCTTTTACCTTTTATCCCGGGGTCAGTTACCGTCATTGCTTGATTTGGAAAAACGGCGTCCTGGAATTGGGCAATTTGACCGCGCCGCACGATTTTCCCGGCAAATGCGTGGGGGATTATTTACCCGCCCTGCCTGCCGCGCATCCGCTGATTGACCTGATGCGCCGCGGGTACGAGGTTTTAAGCCGCCATCCGCTCAACCGCCAACGAATCGAACGGGGGCGCAGGCCCGGCAACGGCATCTGGCTGTGGGGTCAGGGGTATAAACCCAGGCTCGCGTCCTTCGAAACCAAGTTCGGCCTGCGCGGTTCCGTAATATCCGCCGTGGACTTGGTCAAGGGGATCGGGGTAAGCGCGGGCATGCGCGTCTGCCAGGTTGAAGGCGCCACCGGCTATCTGGACACCAACTTCGAAGGCAAAGCCCAGGCAGCGCTGCGGGAACTTTCGGCAGGGCAGGATTTTGTGTACATCCATCTGGAAGCGCCGGACGAATGCGGCCACCGGCAGGAGGTCCAAAATAAAATCAAAGCGCTGGAACTGATCGACAGCCGGGTATTGGGGCCGCTGCTGCATGGCATGGAACAGTTTGAAGATTACCGCGTCATGATTCTCCCGGACCATCCCACACCTCTTTCCACTCGTTCGCATACCTCTGACCCGGTGCCGTTCCTGATTTATCAAAAAAGCGGCGTGGAACACCCCAGCGGCGTCCCCCGGTTCGACGAGGATTCGGTCCGGAGCGGCGGTGTGTTTTTACCCCAAGGCTACCGGCTGATGGACTGTTTTTTAGGCCGCAGCC
>CABQAC010000147.1 GCA_902462035.1 uncultured Eubacteriales bacterium | reverse complement strand
GCGGCTCCCGCGGCCGGCGACGCGCCGTACCCGCTTTGCTCCACTGCCCGTACGATTTGATCCGGGGTGACTTGCTGCGGATCAAAATCCACCGTCATGCTGTTGGTCAGCAAACTAACCGAAACCGAAGCGACACCCTGCGCCTTGCCGACGCTCTTCTCCACATGGGCGGAGCAGGCGGAACAGGTCATGCCGGTCACATTGAATTTTTGTGTCACGGGAATCGTCCTTTCTTGTTCGATGAAAAAGGGTTCTGACAAGAATGCGGAACACCCCCTGGGGGTGTACTTATCATAACGCCATATTGCTTATTTTGTCAACAGTAGCTTTCCCAAAAGAAGATTGTTTATTGTGCTTTTTTTTGCGCCGTGATACAATAAAACCCGTGCGAAGCGTTTTGCGCTTGAAGACAAACCGCTTGACGGGAAAAAGGGCAAAACGTTCCGGACCATAGCAAAACAGGTATTTAGACAGGGATTGTTTATTGCGAAAGGATGGGCTTCAGTTGGAGGAAAAAGAACTGATTATGGCGGTGGCGCAGGCGGCCGAGGACGCGGGCAGGCTGATTTGCGGGGCGGAAAACCCCGAGGTTTTCGTTAAAGAGGGGCATGCGAACTTTGTCACCAGTATGGACATCGCCTCCCAGCAATTCCTGGTCCGGCGGCTTGCGCCGCTGGTGCCCGGCGCCCATGTGGTGGCGGAGGAACAGGAAGAAAACCAGCTGCGGGCCGGCTACAGCTGGATTATCGATCCCATCGACGGCACCACCAACTACATGCACGGTTTTTGCCATTCCTCCATCTCCATCGCGCTGGTCCGGGATGGGGAAGGGGTGCTGGGGGTGGTGCACAATCCATACCTGCACGAAACGTTCGCGGCGGTCCGGGGCATGGGCGCGTCGCTCAACGGCAAGCCTATCCGGGTGTCCGACCGGGGGATTGCGGACGCGCTGGTCATCTTCGGCACGGCGCCCTACCACCGCGGCTTGCTGGAATTAACCGCTCGGGTCGTCCGCCGGCTGATGCTCGACTGCCGGGATGTACGCCGCACCGGATCGGCCGCGCTCGATTTGTGCTATATCGCCTGCGGCCGTACCGACGGCTTTTTTGAGGCGACGCTCGCGCCCTGGGATTATGCGGCCGCGTCCATCATTTTAACCGAAGCCGGGGGACGCATTGCCCCGTTGGACGGCGCGCCCTTCCGGTTTGACCGGCAGAGCGGCATGGTGGGCGGCAACCCCACGGCTTTCCCCGCGCTGTGGGAGGCGGTCCAGCAAGAATATCTAGCTGTAATGGGTTGACTTTTCTGCTTTTTTCGTGTTACTATTTTTATGTTCATCGGAGGGTCTGCGCGCCCGCGGCAATAGCTGGCGGCGCGTTACCGGATAAGATGGCTGGCTTCCAGGCTGGCTTTCTTATCCGTTTTTTTGTTTTGTCATATTTTTGGTAAAATACAGGGTTTTCGAAAGGCGGTTGTAGGATGAGGCAAAACAATACGGCATCATCTCTGACGGAAGGAAAGATATACCACACCTTGCTTCGGTTCGCGGTGCCTTTTTTGCTGGCCAATTTTATCCAGGCGCTGTACGGCGCGGTAGACATGGCGGTTATTGGCTGGTTTTCGGACGCGGCGGGTATATCGGCGGTTTCGGTAGGCAGCCAGGTTATGCAGATTGTGACGAGTTTGGTAGCGGGGTTAACCATGGGCGGTACGATTTTAATCGCGCAGTATCACGGCGCGGGCGCTGTTCAGGATACGAAGGAGACCATTGGCACGACCCTAACGATGTTCGGCGTTTGCGGTTTGGTGTTTACCGTATTGATGCTGCTGCTGACAAAACCGATTTTGCTTGCCATGCAGACGCCTTCCGAAGCGTTTGACCAAGCGGCGGGATATGTAACGGTAGCCAGTTGCGGCGTGTTTTTCATTTTTGGGTACAACGCCATCAGCGCCATTTTGCGGGCGTTAGGCGATTCCAAAAGCCCGCTGTTTTTTATTGCGGTGGCATGTGGGATCAATATTGTGCTGGACTTATTGTTTGTGGGGGGATTTCACATGGGGGCGGCAGGCGCGGCTTTGGCTACCATATTGTCCCAGGGGTCCAGTTTGTTTTTGGCAGTGGTTCACCTGTCCCGCCGGGATTTTATTTTTTCTTTTCGGTGGAAAAATTTTAAAATACATCAGGATAAAGCATGGCGCATCCTGAAGATTGGGCTGCCGGTATCGCTGCAGGAATCGCTGGTTAACTTTTCTTTCCTGTTTATCTCCGCCATTGCCAATGCCATGGGCGTTGTAGCGTCCGCCGCGGTGGGGGTGGCTGCTAAGTTCGAATCCTTTGCGATGCTGCCGGCGGGAGCGTTTTCTGGTGCCATCGCTTCAATCGCCGCTCAAAACATCGGCGCTGGCAAACCAGAACGCGCAAAAAAATCGTTAAACGCCAGTATCCTGCTGGCTTTTTGCAGCGCCCTGGTTTTCTTTCTGTGGTCACAATTGTTTCCTACGTCGATTCTACAGATTTTTCGGGCTGGACCGGCCGTGGCTGCGGCAGGCGCCCAATACCTGCGCACCTTTAGCTTTGACTTTTTGCTGGTTGCTTTCGGCTTTTGCCAGAACGGCTTTTTAAACGGCTGCGGCCGCACGACGTTTACCATGGTTAACGGGGTTTTTGCCACGCTGGTATTGCGGGTGCCGCTTGCGTACGCATTGTCTAAGTGGATTCCCTCCAGCTTGTTGGGCATTGGTTTGGCTGCGCCGGCCGCTACGCTTGTTTCGGTGACGGTTGCTTTCTTTTATATGCGGACAGGCCGCTGGCAGAAAACGGCCATTTGAGCATTGCATCGTGCGCTCCGCTTGTTTATAATGATAAAAAAGCCGCTCCGGCGGCGGGGAGGAACATATTTTGAAGGAAACGATAAAAATACGCTTCCGCGCGCCTGCGGAACGTTGGGTAGAAGCCATTCCCCTGGGCAATGGCCGCATGGGGCTGATGTCCTATGGAAACCCCATGCAAGAAGAAATGAACCTTTCGGAAGTGACCTGCTTTTCGGGCGAGGCAAGCTGGAATAAGGACAGCCGGCCGGGCGCGCCCCAAGCGTTCCGCGCCATGCGGGAAAGCGCGGAACGCGGCGATTACCGCGCGGCGAAGGAACAGGGCGAACGCTTTATGGGGGTGCGCAATAATTACGGGACCAATCTGCCTGCGGGCCATTTGCGCCTGAACCAGGGGATTGGGCAATACACCGATTACGAGCATACCCTGGGCTTGGACCAGGCGGTGGCCGAAACTGCCTTTACCGCGAACGGGGTCCGGTACCGGCGCAGGGCGTTTTTATCCCATGTCCGCGACGCGGGCGTCATACGGCTGGAAGCGGACTGCCCAGGCGCCGTTTCGCTGACCTTGGGCCTGGACAGCGGCGACAACCCAGGTACGGTTTTTGTGGAAGGGGACTGCGTGTATTTGTCCGCCCGGGCGGTCGAAAAGCTGCACAGCGACGGGAACACAGGCGTTTCCTACGGGGTGCGGGCCAAGCTGATCTGCGAGGGGGGGAATATATCGTCCGACGGCCAATTGCTGCGGGTGAAGGGCGCCGACCGGGTTACCGTCCTGATCGCCATGCGTACCAGTTTCGGCAACCCAAGGGCGGACCTGGAATGCCGCGGGGAGGTAGACGCCCTGGCGCGTATCCCCTTTGATCAGCTGCTCCAAGAACACGCCGAAGATTTTTCCGGGTTGTTTTCCACGGTGTCGCTGCAAATGGGAAAGGCGGAGGATCGGGAGAAATTCGCCGATCAGCTGCTTGCGCAGGCAAGGGAGACGGGAGAGAACGGGTACCTGACGGCCTTGATGTACCAGTTTGGGCGGTACTTGCTTTTATCCGCTTCCCGCAAAAATTCGCCCTTGCCCGCCCACCTGCAGGGCGTGTGGAACGACAATGTGGCTTGCCGCATCGGATGGACCTGCGACATGCACCTGGATATTAACACCCAGATGAACTATTGGCCCGCCGACCCCTGCAACCTGACGGTATGCAACGAACCGCTGTTCCGCTGGATGGAACAGACCATCGTCCCTTCCGGACGGATGACCGCCAGGGAAAGCTACGGCCTGCCCGGCTGGTCGGCGGATTTGGTCTCCAACGCCTGGGGATTTACCGCGCCCTACTGGCATACGAACCTGTCCCCCTGCCCGGCATGCGGGGCCTGGACCGTACTGCATGTGTGGGATCATTACGCTTTTTCGGGCGACTTGGCTTTTTTGGAAACAACGGCGTATCCCATGCTGCGGGAGTCGGCGGAATTTTTCCTTTCTTACTTGTTTGAGCGGGAAGGGGACACGTTGCTGCATACCGGCCCATCCGTATCCCCGGAAAACCGGTTTGTCGCCCCGGATGGGGAACCGTACAGCTTTTCGGTGGATCCCACTTTTGAGGTGCTGCTGATCCGGGAACTGTTTTGCGCCCTGCTTAAAGCGGCAAAAGCCCTTTCTTTAGACGACGCGTTCCTCCGCCGGGTGGAAAACGCCGTGGACCGGCTGCCGCCGTACGAGGTGGGACCAGACGGCGCGCTGCGGGAATGGGCGCACGACTTCCCAACTACCGACAAACAGCACCGTCATACCAGCCACCTGCTGGGGCTGTATCCCTACCGGCAAATCACCCCGGACCGCACGCCGGAATTGGCCGCTGCCGCTGCCGAAAGCATCCGCCAGCGCACGACGCCGGACGAAGGATGGGAGGACACCGGCTGGGCACGCTCCATGCTGATGCTGTACCAGGCCAGGCTGTGGCAGGGAGAGGAAACCTACCGCCACATCCGCGCCATGCAAACCGGGCTAACCAACCCCAACCTGATGGTAAAGCATCCGCCGACCCGCGGCGCGGGTTCCTTTGCCGACGTATACGAAATGGACGGCAATACCGGATTGACCGCTTGTGTGGCTGAACTGCTGCTGCAAAGCGGAGACGGCGAAATACACCTGCTGCCCGCCCTGCCCAAACAATGGCCCCAGGGAGAAATCAAGGGGCTTAAAGCCCGGGGCGGCCTGACGGTGGATTTGGCCTGGCAAAACGGCAGGCCGGTACGTCTGGTCCTTACCGCGAAACGCCCCTGCGAGATAACGGTCCGCTTTGGCGGCGCAGCGCGGCAGGTTGCGGTGAGCGATACGCTGGTAATGGAGGCGTTTTAACGGACGTACTGTTTTGATAAATCGTGATCCTTCCAGCCGGCAAAGGGGACTCCTTGTACCCATCAATGCGCATGGTTACCGGATTTTAGATGAAATATAACAAGGCAAATCCATTGCATTAGGATGACGGCGTTTGATCGCGTGAATTATTGTCTTGCGGTTAGAAGATGAGTATGATCTTTGCCCTGTGAATATAAATTGTCTGGATCATTTCGCCGCGTGCTCTTGGTAGGGCGCGGATACGAATACCAGCGATACGACGTTCCGAATGTGCCCGCTGAAAATACAGATTCGGGTGCGCCCGGTTTGGTCAAGGGCCGCAAAAAAGAACCGCCCCC